>DAOVZA010000195.1 GCA_030635405.1 Desulfocapsa sp. | reverse complement strand
ACCGCCTACAATCTCGACAAAAACAAACTCCTTAAAGAAGCACAGGCGATTGAACAGGAAGAAGCTCCGGAACCACTTGTTAAAACCGAAGAGAACTATGAAGATCTCCTCAACGTCGATCTCCTCCACCTTGAAGTTGGTTACGGATTAATACCCTTCGTAGATGCCTCACAAGACGGTGAGCTTCTTGTACGCATCCAATCCATTCGTCGTCAATTTGCTATGAATAGCGGATTCATAGTCCCACCTGTTCATATTAAAGACAATTTACAGCTCGCACCAAATCAGTACAGCCTTTCACTTAAAGGTGTTGAGGTTGCACAAGCTGAGATGCTTCCAGGTCATTTCATGGCAATGGATCCCGGTATGGTCACCGAAAAAATCAAAGGTGTACCTACGGAAGAACCTGCTTTTGGCCTTCCTGCTATCTGGATCACTGATGATAAAAAAGAACGCGCTCAGATTGCAGGGTATACAGTTGTTGATTGCACAACTGTCATGGCCACCCATATTTCAGAAATCATCAAACAACATGCCCATGAACTTATAGGCCGCCAGGAAGTCCAGAATCTCATCGATAACCTTGGTAAATCCTATCCTAAATTAATCGAAGAGCTTGTTCCTGCCATTCTTTCTCTTGGCACCATTATGAGAGTTCTTCAAAATCTCCTTAGTGAAGGTGTTTCGATTCGTGATCTGCGTACAATCCTCGAATCCATGGCAGATTGGGTACCAGTCACAAAAGACACCGACATTTTGACCGAATATGTGCGCCACGCACTTGCAAGAAGTATCAGTAACGATCTTGCCACCGATAATGTTATTCCTCTTATTACTCTTGATAAAAGTGTAGAGAATGAAATTTCTCAATCTGTTCAACACAAAGAAACCGGTAGTTACCTTGCCATTGATCCTTCTAAGGCTCAGTTAATTCTCGATTCAATTGGTCAGGCTATTCCGCTATTTGAAGGAGGGCAGCGCCCTACTCTTCTTTCTGCTCCACAGATTCGCCCCCATGTACGTAAACTTACAGAACGATATTATCCGCAGCTGGTTGTGATTTCGCACAATGAAATTCTTCCAAATATTAAAATCAGATCCATTGGCAGTGTGAGCCTCGATGCAAGTTAAAGTATTTGAATCAGATGACATAGCCTCTGGCTTGAAGATGGTAAAGGCCGAACTTGGCCCTGACGCTCTTATTCTGTCTACAAAAACCATTCGTTCCGGAAAGCTTGGTCTCTTAGGCAAAAGTCACTTTGAGATCACTGCTGCCATCGACAACACTTGGCCACATAAGGGTGGTTCTTCAACAAATAATAACAGTCCCTCTAATAACGACCTAGAATCTGAAAGGGATATGCTGCTGTCCCCACAAAACAATACGAGCTATGAGGAACCTCATACTTACAATGCCACTTCGCGATTAAATTCTGTAAAAACTGACGATGTGCAAGTTGCCCCTCCTAAGCCCAAAGCGGCCGTCCAGGAACCCCCATCCCAACTTCAAGAAGAAGTTAACGAACTCAAGGGAATGATAAAAACACTTGGCCAGGAAATGTTGCGAATAAACAATCCAGCGCCTGTTGTAAAATCCTCTGTTGCACCCTCACAAGACGCTCCACTCTTTTCACTACATCAACGTCTTCTTGACTACGGAATTGGTGAAGAGACTGCCCAAACCATATCTGATTTTGCCAAAGAATCATTGACTCTTGATGAAAGTACCGACCCCTTTAAACAACAACATTTTATTGAAGAAACAATCAATGACCTGCTTAACGTTGGAAAGGGACTTTTTAATGAAGAAAAAAGACAGCATCGTATAGCACTTGTTGGGCCAACTGGAGTTGGAAAGACAACAACACTTGCCAAGATTGCAGCAAATTATTTGAGTAAAGAATCTCTAAAAATTGCATTCATCACCATAGATACATACAGAATTGCGGCAATCGAGCAATTAAAGGTTTATGGCGACATAATGAACATTCCCGTTGAAGTTGTTCTTAATCCAGAACAACTTGAAAACGCCCTTCTTAAATTTAGAGACAAAGACCTGGTTCTTATAGACACAGCAGGTCGAAGCCCACAGGACAACTTCTGCATTGAAGAACTTTCTTCATTCTTTCAGCCTGAACTGTTTATAGAAAAACATCTTGTTCTCTCAGCAACCACCCGTGAGAATGAACTTTTTAATGCTATCCATCGTTTCTCAGTTCTTGGACTAGATAACACTATCATTACTAAAATTGATGAATGCACAAGCCTTGGAATCTTGCTTGACATTCAAATCAGGGAAAAGATCCCCTACTCATTCATAACCAATGGTCAAAAGGTTCCCGAGGATATCATGGAAGCAGATAAAAATATTTTGACACAACTTATCATGTCACCAGGTAAAGGATTACCACATGAATAACTCAAATTCCTCTGTGCAGGATCAAGCTGACACTTTAAGAAACATGGAAAGTCTTAATCAATCAGTTAATACACTTGAGCAGCCAGAAGCTACAACAAGAGTCTATGCGATAACCAGTGGCAAAGGCGGAGTTGGTAAAACAGCGGTTGTAGCAAATACTGCAACAGCAATGGCTAAACTTGGAAAAAAAGTTCTTATTCTTGATGCCGATCTTGGTCTTGCTAATATCGACGTTGTTTTTGGCCTTGCTCCAAAATATAATCTCAATCATTTCTTTTCAGGAGATCACACTCTCAGTTCAATTCTTGTGGAAGGTCCACATGGTATAAAGATTCTCCCTGCCGGATCAGGCGTTCAGAATTTCACACGACTTGATTCAAGCCAGAAGCTGAGACTCCTCGATGGACTTGATCAGATGCACAACGATTTCGACTTTGTTCTCATCGATACAGAAGCCGGAATTTCAGAAAATGTAACGTATTTCAATACAGCCGCACAGGAAATTCTGGTTGTAACAACACCTGACCCAACCGCAATAACTGATGCCTATGCACTCATGAAACTGCTTTCCACTCAGTACCATGAAAAACGTTTTAACCTTGTTGTTAATCAGGTGCACCATGAAAGCGAAGCCCTTGATGTCTATCGTAAACTCACCATGGTTTCCAATCGCTACCTTGATATATCAATAGATTTTCTTGGTTCTGTCCCAGCAGAAAGGCAAATGACCGATGCTATTCGTAAGCAACGTGTAATTGTAGACCTTTATCCCACTTCAAAAATATCTGCAGCTTTCATGGACCTTGCCCGGACAATCTGTTCAGAGCAACCCGCTTCATCACCAAAAGGCGGAGTACAGTTTTTTTGGAAACGTCTTCTTGACATTGGAACAAGGGGTTAACTTATGACTTATACTCCTCAACAACTTCCAGAAGACCGAACAATACTGATAACAGATCATCTTTTTCTTGTAGATATTATTGCTGGCAGGATGGTTACTCAGGTTCCTGCATTTATGAACCGTGATGACATTAAAAGTGCAGGGATGTTGGGACTTATTGATGCTGCAAACAAATTTCGCCCGGAAAAGAAAATTCTCTTCAAAACTTTTGCTGAATATAGAATTCGTGGCGCAATTTTAGATGAAATGCGTAAGCTCGACTGGTTCTCCCGTTCACTTCGAGAAAAACAGAGCAACGTCAACAGATGCATGATGGAGCTTGAGCGAGATTTAGGGCGCTACCCCGAAGAACATGAGATGGCCACCAAACTTGGTCTTAGTCTTGAAGATTATCAAAAACTCCTTGGACAGGTCAGTCACCTTGGTTGTGTCAGTCTCAATGAGACTCTTGATCAATCTGATACTGGAAGATCATTCATGGACGCACTCATCGATACACACAAGAGTGCCTCACCATCACAAATCCTTGAGGACCATGAATTAACACACATTATTGCTGAAATACTTGAACAACTTTCCGAAAAGGAACGTCTGGTTATCTCTCTTTATTATTACGAAGAACTTACCCAGAAAGAAATTGCTGAGGTTCTCAGTGTTTCAGAAGGCCGTGTTTCTCAACTTCATAGTCAGGCCCTGATTAAACTCAAAACAAAAGTTAAAAATTCATTGGAGTAGATAAAATGCCTGAGATTTCAAAAGAGATACTACTGATGTTTGATTACAACTTAACACTTACATCTCTGTCTCTTCTTCTTTGCATATTAATATTTAGTCGTTCAATTTTTCTAAGAAGATGTCTTGATACTAAGTCAAATCTCCTTCAGAAACAGACTAAAATCCTTGATGAGATGGTCCAGGACTTAAACATTGCAACTGAGCCCAACATTAACGAAATCAATTTCGAGAATACTTTAACAGAGACAGAAACCAATCCAGTTAGCGAAGAACCTCAAAATTCATTCGTTCCCACTCGAAATGACATGCGCCCTCCTGAACGTTATCAATATGCACAAAGTATGCACCGTTCAGGAATGCAGAAAGAAGAAATTTCCTCAACACTTGGAATGTCAGGAAATGAAATTTCTCAGATTTTAAAACTTGCAAGCATTGGATGCAGAGATACCGATCCTCAAGATTTCCAGGAAAACCTTTTGCCAGCCTGAGACAGAAGTCGATTAGCCTAAAGAACAGGCGACAAACAGCCGATAAATTAAGAGAATAAAAAGAAATTAACCTTCAAGGTAACAATCGGAACATATTATGGTTTCAGGAAAATACAGTGCTCTTTCAGGAGCTATCTCCCGCGAACAACGATTGGCAAATATAGGAACTAATCTTGCCAATGTAAATACCGTTGGATACAAGAAAACCCGTATGAGTTTCGAATCTCTTCTCCGTGGTGAAAAACAGATTACCACTGGAAAAGGCATTAATTTAAGCCGTGTTCGTGAAAATTTCACCGAATTCACCCCTGGTGCCATAAGAAGCACTTCAAATCCTCTTGATATAGCTATTAACTCTGAGGGTTTTTTCAAAGTACAGTCACCGGATGGTTTCAAATACACTCGTAGAGGTGATTTTCATGTCGATCAGGATGGCATTCTTCTCACTGGAAACGATATGCAAGTGCTTGACGATGGAAATGCACCCATTCAAATACCAGAGGCTGGCTCAGCAAAAATTTCGGTT
>DAOVZA010000386.1 GCA_030635405.1 Desulfocapsa sp. | reverse complement strand
TTGTTTGTTTTATAAATACTGCAGATAACGTTCCAGCCATGGCAAAAACATCTGCACGGTTGGCAGCATCACAGAGAAAAGTACGCTCTTGATTAGCCTTTTCGCGGAGAAGCTTGTTTAGAAAGCGTTCCACATCAGCACTGCTGTACAGCTCCTTCATGTCAGGTCAAATCCTTTCCAAAAGCCTGATCTGCCATCTCCCTGTTACGCGGCTTAAAAGTGCCATCTTCCATCTCTTTACTCACAACCTGTTTAAAGAGTTTAAACATTTTCATTTCCTGCGGTTCGTCCTGATAAAAACTATTCCAGGCAAGATCCAGTAAATCCTGTAATTTTTGAGGGCTCATCTGTTTGGGTTGGAACACAACCTTATCTGCAGAAAAATCGTTCCAGTCTTTGGAAAGAATTCGGCCCTGCGCTTCAAGCTCTCTATAGGCCTTGGTATGAGGGAATGGAGTAAGCACCGTAAATTCTGCAAGATCGAGTTCAATTTCAAGTAAGAAATCGATGAGTTCTTTTATGTAGTCTTCAGTATGACTGTCGAGTCCAAGTAAGATCGTTCCTTCGACACCAATACCATGATCATGATACCGTTTAATACGCTCGCGGATATAATCCGAAGTGTCAAACACAGCCTGATACACATACCAGGCTCCTGCTTGAGCTGCCAGATCAAGAATCTCTGGTTTATCCTCGATGGGATGGGAACACCATTTTTTTTTTGAGGGGAATCATCTCCCGAAACAGATCCTTCTCCCACTGACTATTTTGAGCAAGTGAGTTATCAACAACAAACATTCGGTTATTTTCAATCCCAGCCATTTCAGCCACAGCCTTATCAATGGGACGTGGCCTGAAATCCCGGCCCCCAAGGTAAGAAACAGCACAGGGGTAGCAGTTAAAGCGACAACCTCTTGAGGCGTGCACAAGATCCACCATCTGCACGCCTTTATAGTTGTAGAGTTTTTTGTTGAGGAGATCACGCCTGGCCGGGCCAACAAGCCCGATATCCGGACGATCATCCATATAGTTGTAACAGGGTTTCAAGTCATTATTCCTGAAATCAGCCATTACCTGTTCCATACGACTTTCCGCTTCTCCCAAAAACACAGAATCAGCATGAAGCATGGTTTCTTCGGCATGAAGCATGGTGGCGATACCGCCGAAAATAACCTTCACACCTTTTTTACGAAATTTATCGGCAATCTCCCAGCCCCGCTTCACCTGTACGGTGAGCATCATGGAAATACCCACCATATCAACATCCTCGTCGAAATCGATCTCTTCGAGATTCTCATCCACAAATTCAATATCGACATAATCAGGTAGTGCCGCTGCAAAAACAACGGGACCATGTGGTGGCAGGTGGAATTCTGTCTGTCGCGAAAGCTTGGCCCATTTAGGATAAATTAATTTAAATTTCATTTTCTGTTTCGTTATATTTTATCAGCACTTATCAGTGTCATTTTCAGTGTATAGCCCCGTAAACCATGAGCTGTAAAATAAATCTGTTCAGGAATCATTTCAGTTTCAATTTGACTATATCCATCCATTTCTATAGTTCGGATTTTGTTTTTTTCTTCATCATACACATGTATCCTGCGAGTTTCATCAGGTTCGATCAGAACATCTGTTATCTGATCTCTGTCATCATAATATCTGCATACAACTTCACCATCAGCAAGCATTCCTGTAACAGGATTTGTATCCGTTGGTAATGAAAAAATAGTTTGCACATCACGCATTAGTCCCTTGGCAAACTCCAGATTATCAAAAGGCGGCAACGCTCTTTTCACATCAAGTTTCTTTTGAGCATCTAGCTCGGCTTCAAAAAGAACGAAGCCCTCAACTCCCATAAGACCAGTTTTTAAAATATCTCCATCAAGGACTGTTACCCCAATTACCGTTGCACCATGACCACTTGTCATTTTAAAAGTAATAGAATGGACGAACTGCCACCCCCCCTGAACATAGCTCTGAGCACAGATTTCTGCCTGCCTGGAATCAAAGGCTTTGCTTACAAGTTCTGGTGGTTTTGAAAACTGCAGCGTTGAACAGGATGTCAAAAGGAGCAACATCAAAGATAAGAGAATATTTTTCATGGTGTTCTAAATTGATCAGCCAATATTTTCTCATTTAAGATACCTTCAGAAAAAACCATTCGAGTGAAAGATCCGGCTCCTTCAAAAAGTGTAACCGACTCCATGAGCCCTGACAAACCTAACAACTTCAGCTCAATACGACTGATAATTTTTGCAAGTGAGTCATCTTTTGGAGTGAGGACAATCAAATCATCGTGAGTACTTTGCACCTTAAACGTTGGGGTATCATCAATTTTCCCATCCAGCCATCCAGTTATTTCCTGAAGCACAATCTGCATGGAATCAACTCCCATCCCAGATTCTTCAACAAACTTCCCGTCACGCTCTATAAACTTACGAGTATGTCCATCATGCATAAGTAAAACGGAATGAATTGGGGAAAAATATTCCCAGCGCAGAGAGCCCGGCGCCTGAAAAACAAATCTTCCTTTTGATACTATTGGCCGTACAAGAATGGGAAGCTGCTTTTCCTGGGTAAAATTGGCCTGTACTGAATCCACCTGAACGGGAGACTGACCTGCCCCCTTTGCCTGTGCGGTACAAGCAGTAAGAAAGAACACAAAAGCTATCAGCAATCGCCTCATCAACACATTCCGCCATTCACTGAAAGAATCTGACCAGTCACATAGGAAGCATCTGCTGAACAGAGAAAAGCCACAACTTTGGCGACCTCTTCAGGTTTTCCGATTCTGGCCATGGGAATAAGTGTTTTGATATGATCTTTGGGAGCATCTGCTATCATATCAGTTTCAATAAGCCCCGGAGCCACA
>DAOVZA010000296.1 GCA_030635405.1 Desulfocapsa sp. | reverse complement strand
TTTTTTTAAAAGCCTGTCATACGTGCCATCATTTATTAATGTCTGCAAAAACACATTGAGCCAGGAGAGCAAATGCTCATCCTCCCAATGCACGGCAAAGGCAAGGGGATCCTCTTTATCTTTTAGAATAATTGTCTGAATATACAGCCCGGTTTCGGGATGTGAGCGATTCCATTTTTTTACATCAATGTCATCTCCAAAGACAGCCAATATATTCCCGTCGCTAACATCCTTGATCGCCATCTCCCAGTTTCTATATTTCACGATTGTTGCGTTTGAGAATTCCTCTTCCGCAAAACCAACATAAGCCGTGCCTTCTACGACTCCGATCTTGATTCCGATTTCATTAAGGGCTTCTATAACGTTCTCCTGGACTCTCATCTTCTTCGCTAATTTCAGCCGGTTAATGACCAGTGCTTTATACAAACTGATATATGAATCTGTAAATCGTACACTTAAAGCCCGACTCAGCGTTTTACTGATAATGGATATGCCAACATCGGCTTTTCGCTGTCTGACTGTATCAACAACTGCATCAAAGGTCTTGGGGTCTCTATTGAACTCCAGTTCCACCCCCATTCTCTTGGCAACCTCCTTTGCCATTTCTACATCAAAGCCATAAAATGTCCCCTCTCTGTCATGCATGAAAAAGGGAGCGATGTCTTCATGGTACATTGCGACCGTAATCTTCCCCTTTTTCAATATCCTCTCAATGTCCGGAGGAAGTTCGGCCCATACTGATCCAGCAATGCAAAGGAACAGTATCACGGTGCCAATCTTTATAACACTGCAAGTGTGTCGCATGATTACCTAAAAATTGTATGACAGGGCGAAGGTGTACCAAAACTCGTTTTCCCTGTTAATAGTATCTTCCAAAGTCCACTGATAATTGATATTGGGCGTCATATTGATAGCATGCCATTCAAAAGTTGTATGAACACCAACTGCAATGTGACCAAAACCTGCTTTGGTTTCGAGTGGTTCATAGCCATCGTTATAAAATGTTTCGAGATACACGTTGAGAAATTGTTCTTTTTGCCAAGGCAACAGGGCATGCACCGGAATTGCGCAGTCAACACCAAGCTTGTTCCAAAATGTATTAAAACCTTTGGGTGACCAGTCATAGTAAAACGTTGTATATGGCACAAGACAGGTTTTTTCTGTCAGATGAAATAGGTTTGGCAGCCTGAATGCCAATGCAACTTCATGAATGTTTTCATCTCCTTTATCCTGTCTGGGAAAATAAAAATACGTATAGAAAAGATCCACTTTGAGTTCAGAAAGCCTTCCTTCCCATACGCTAAAATAATAACCGGTGAAAATATCGATTTCATCCCACTTGTGCCACTCTGCATCCAATGCATAATTGCACCATACGCCTAAATAGGCTCCACTGCTTCCAAAATCAAAAACCACTTCGGGCTGGATAGCTGGATCATCATCCTGAAAATCTATTCCTCTCGACATATATTTTTGAGTAAATGTTATCTTTGCAGAAATCAGCACCTCGTTATCATCGCTTTCAGAAGGAAAAACCGCATTGGGGAGTAAACATATAGCAGCAAGGGCAAATACAGTTACACAGAGCACTTTTATCATGTTTTGTCTCATTCTAAGATATATGGTGAAATTTTTCAAGGGGATTAAATTGATGACTCAGTCGTCCCCGTTCCTTAGTAAAAAACAAACAGGGTGATACCCAGCAGCAGCAACATAACAACAGGCCAATAAAGGAGTTTTATGATGATATTGTCCTTATAGTGGATGAAACCAAGCCCTTCGTCAGAAGCAAACAGAATAGAGTTTGCAGAGACTGTAAGGATGGCCATATACATGACAAAGTAAAAATATTCGAGATAGATAATGCCGTGAGAGGCCACTGACTCTCTTAGGTGAACATGTGATACAATGAGAACAAAGAATAAAGCCGCACAATATCCCAGAACTGCAGATGTGCTAAAACCAAAAAGCCCGATTTTTTGTTCGCTCTTTGTTGAAATCATCAAGACACAAAACACCAGGATAGCCACGACAATAAGGGGAAGCATATCCGATATAAAGGGGCTTATAAAGTTCCGCTTTACACCCACATTAAAATAGAGCTCAGGACAACTGTTTTTAGCACCATGATCTCCAAAACCAAATTTGGTGTTGTAGGGAGTCATTCTATAGCTGAAAAAACAGTCTTCGATCTCCCAGCCCTCAAGGACAAAGTTTTTTTCCAAACCGGGTTTCTCAGCAGGATGAATCACATCATAAGAATCAAAATCCGGGGTAAGAATAACATCACGGTTAAGATCTCCATGCCATAACCGCAGCCACACATCTTCCCTGTCAAAAGGATATTCTGAATAATTGAACTGCTGACGCAAAGTAGCCCTGAAGTACCAACCAACAATTTCCTCTCCAGCCTCCGTTTTGCTTTGGTATGCTTCTTCGATGTTGATATCCTCGGCTTCCGGAAGAATAATTTTGGGAACGATCTTTCCGCTTATCTCGCTCGTATACTTTTGCCAAATATAGCCGGTCATTATGACGTTATTGGCACTGGAAAAGTTGATGGACTGAACAAAAACACCTGTTGGGATATGGATCATGTTGGGATGTCGATCAAAACATCTGTACAAAGCAGCCTCCACCCCGGATTTGTCGAAAACAACGATATTGAGGTTTTCCTCATCCGTAGGGGCGGTGATGGAGATGATCCATACCGACACTAACCCGAGAAAAAATATTAGTGATATGGCTGTAGCCCCTGTGAAAAGGCTTTTATCGGTACCTGTATGTACTCGGGAGACAATTAAGGCGAGAAATGTGAAAAATGCCATTGTTCCAACGAGAATCCAAATACAGTTTTGCCGTTCTTCCTCAGCACTTTTCAGGAATTCCCTTTTATTTAATACAATTCCTATGGACCAATCCGTAGATGGGATTGGCAAAAAGAATATCCATGAGACCTGTCCTGTTTCCCTGTTTACATAGGTGATGGCCCTTTCATTTCGAGATCCTCTTTTCTGATCCATAATCTCTTTTAATGTGTTGTCTTTGACTGTTTCAATCCGCTTTCCGAGATATTCTTTGATTGGGTGGGAGACGATAGTCCCTTTTGGGGTAACAATAAAACCGTAACCTGTGTTTCCCAGATTTAGCTTTCCGACCATTTGTCGCACGCTCTTGAGAGAAAAGTTCGCGTAAATAATTCCGACCTTACCTCTTTTTTGGTTTGACGCATCAATACCCTCAAAGGATGTACCATATTCTGCCAACAATTCCCTCGCCTCCATTGCAAAATAGGGTTCCTGCCAACTGGGGCCTCTTTTCATGGGGAGATGGTACCATATCGTTCGTGGACCACTATCGGTACAGTCAGGTACCGTATAATCATAAGGTGCATTGCTGTATTCCACCTTACCATCCATATTCGTTAAACCCGGAGAGTACAATTTTTTCTTTGGATCGTAAGCATATGACTTATATGCCGCCCCGATTTGCTTAAGGTCACTGTGCATGGTAATGGTCGTTGTCAGCCGTTCAACCAACTGTTCGGCTAACAGCTTCCCGGAGCTCAGGTCATCTGCTATAGCATCAACGACAGATTTAAGACGATCAAAGTCCTCGTTGATTTGAAATACGGCTTGTTCGGCTTGTGCCCTGGCCTGTTCTCTGGCCTGATCCTCTATTTTCCATTTATCATTCTGGTATTTGCATACAAGGAATACAACCAGAATCAGACTCAACACACATAAAAACAGCAATGTTCTAAAGATGA
>DAOVZA010000012.1 GCA_030635405.1 Desulfocapsa sp. | reverse complement strand
TGCCTGACACCTTAGGAGAGAAAAGCTGCTGTAATTGTATAAGGTGGTGTGCTATACTTAGACATCCTATGCAAAATAGAATAACAAACGCACCTCTTTTCCAGCCCAATCCGGTTGCAGACTTTTCATACAACTGTCAGAGATATACTAGATGAAATTACTCAAATTAAGAACTTACTTAACAAGTAACTTTCATTATTCAGACCAGGAATATGACCAAAGATCCAAAACAATGGCACTTAACGCTATGCTGTTGGTCATTGCAGTACTTCTTTTTGTGATGACAGGAGTGCGATTCTATCAGGGTGCACTTCAACAGGGAGCAGTTAATTTTATTTTCACTGTTCTCAGCATAGCAACTTTCTTCTGGATGAGAGGAGACAAAAAAAGAACAAAAATTGCAGCTCAATTCACATGCTTTTCCGGCTTTGTTATAGTGAGTTCGGTTTTTTTTAATATTACCGAAGACACCATCCGGATTGCCTGGTTTCTTGTTCTTCTCCCTCCTGTCTTTTTTCTCTGTGGCGCTAGATTTGGCACATTAATAGCAGCCCTCTCACTTACCTTTGTTTCCACAGTTCATTATTTCGGTAAAAGCGGTTATCGTGACTACGATATAATCTATTTTTCCGCACTTAATATCACAGTAGCTATTTTTTTGATCTTCTATGAATATAAGGTCAGGAAAAATAGCGAATTGCTGCAATCATTCAATACAAGGTTGGAAGGTCTTGTCAAAAATCGAACTATTGAACTGCAAAACGAAAGCAGAAAACTTCTGGTAACGCTTCGTTCCATTGGAGAAGGTGTCATTACAACTGATACTAATGGAAACATAGTTCTAATCAATAAAGTCACAGAACAGCTCACAGGATGGACTCAGAAGGAAGTAGCTGGCCTTCCAGTTACATATCTATTTGATATTATACATACAAAGACGGGAGAAGCCTGTGATAATGGCGTAAAGAAGGTTCTCAGTTCAGGAAAAATCATCGCCTTCGAAGACTATAAAACCCTCATTGCCAGAAATGGCAGCCAATACGATATAAAAAGCAGTGTCGCACCAATATTTGACCTGGAAGAAAAAGTAATTGGTACCATTCTAGTCTTCCGAGATGCCACAGAGGAAAGAAGAACAGAAATTGAACTTTTAAAGGTCAAAAAACTTGAATCCGTCGGTGTTTTAGCAGGTGGTATTGCGCATGATTTCAATAATATTCTTGCAGGGATTCTCGGTAACATAGAATTGGCAGAAATTTATACTACCCGTGATCACAAGGCCTTTCCTCTATTGGAGGAAGCAAAAAAAGCATCGATTCGTGCAAAAAAACTGACCCAACAGCTTCTCACCTTTTCTAAAGGTGGTGATCCTGTTAAACAAACCGCTTCCATAGAAACAATTATTACCGATTCAGCCAACTTTGTTCTTCATGGCAGTTCTGTGGTCTGTAACCATAATATTCCTGAAGATTTGTGGGTTGTAGATGTTGATGCCGGACAAATAAGCCAGGTAATACAAAACATAATTCTGAACTCCCGTCATGCAATGCCAAATGGTGGTGTCATTAAAGTCTGTTGTGAAAATATCAGCAGTGGCGCCAAAGAGATTTCATTACTTCCCAATGGAAACTATATCAAACTAACCATCAATGACGCTGGTACCGGTATTCCCGAAAAATATCTCGATAAGGTTTTTGATCCATATTTTTCTACCAAACAGGAAGGGAGTGGGTTAGGTCTTGCAATCTCTCATTCAATTATAAGTAAGCATAACGGAAGCATTTCCGTACAGTCTGTGCAGAACAAGGGCACTACTTTCACAATATATCTACCCGCATCGCTAAAAAACATGATAGATAACGAACCGCTAATTGTTCAAGAGACAAATATCCCCGCTCAAAAGGCACTCGTTCTGCTTATGGACGACGAATACATTGTACAAAAGATGGTAAAACATATGCTTGAGTATTGCGGTCACGAGGTATTACTGACTGCAAATGGTCAGGAAGCGATACGATGTTATAAGGACCATTTAATGGCCGAACGAACCATTGACATCGTCATGCTTGACTTAACAATCCCAGGTGGAATGGGAGGGAAAGATACGGTACGGGAAATTTTAAAACTTAATCCAACCGCAAAAGTTATTGCGGCCAGCGGTTATTCAAATGATCCTACCATAGCGCATTATAGTGAGTATGGATTTATAGACGCCCTAGCCAAGCCTTTTCAACTCGCGGAGTTAAACGATACAATCAATCGTGCATTAAATGGCAAGCAATAATATCTTACCTAAGATTAGATTGTTTTTAGAAAATTTAGTATTATTTCCCTATGGCTTTGCTTAATATTAAAACTGCAATAAAAAGGGTTCAGCAAATTGTTGCTAAGCTTGACCCGCCGCAAGGGGTTGAAATTTTAACCTACAAACGGAATCGTGGTGTAACCATCATCAAAATTGATGATGACACACTGTCCATACAGGAACGAGGCTATGAAGATAACACCTTCCAGGTAACTATGGGGGATCTGGGGAAACAGCTCAAAACCATTGCCAAAAGAGAATTTCCGCGAAGTCGTAAGGTGCGAGTTTACCAGTTGGAAAGCCCATATTGCTTAGGAATAAAGCGTAAACAAATTTGATTATGTTTTTCAGATTAAAGCTCTAAAGAGCAACAGAGCGATTAAAAACAAAAAAGATCCAAGCAACATTATATTATTTGCTCTTAGAATATCACGATCTTCAACCTTTCGTTTGTCAAAACCAATCACAGGCTTTACAACCTCCTTGCCAAAGTACATTGATGTACCACCAAGTTCAATTCCCAATGCGCCAGCTACTGCAGCTTCAGGATGTGCAGCATTTGGACTTGCATGTGAAAGCCGATCTTTTCTAAAAACCATAAATGCATTTTTCCAATCAAGACCAAGAAAGAAAGCAGCAGGGATAAGAAATAAACCACTTATTCGTGCCGGAAGCCAATTTACAAAATCATCCACTTTTGCAGCTGTTCTCCCAAATTTAATATAACGCTCATTTTTGTAACCAAACATCGAGTCCATTGTATTCACAGCCTTATAGCCCATTGAACCAAGAACGGCCAAAAACAATGGGTTAACACCAAAAACTGGCGTTAAAAGTGACAATAGTACTGCGTAAAAAAGAGGAGCTGTTACACCATCCACCATATTTTCTGCAACTGTTTCAATACAGGCACGAATGATGCCTTTTCGTGTAAGATCAGAGGTATCACGGCCAACAATCTGTGCCACAGCAATTCGGGCAGACTCAAGAGTTTCTCTGTTTTGCAATGCATTGTAAACTTTCCGACTATGAGCCACGAGACCACGTGCGGCAAGACATGTATAAAGAAGGAATATTGCAATGATTTGTGCAAAAAATGCTGAAAAAGAATTCGCAATAAAGAGAATAAGAGATGTTAAGGTAATGGAAAGTAAAAATACTGTTAGGAAGGCGAGCAGGCCAGCTATATATTCAGAACTGCAAATTATCCGAAATGTTTTTTCACTCCAAATACAAAATAACCCTATTAACTGGACTGGATGCGGTAAAAAACGAGGATCGCCAAGCAAACAGTCAAGAAGTATTGCTGCACTTAATTGCAGCTCAAAAATAGACATAGAATACTTTACAGTTTAAGTAACTGATACACTCGTTCCATATCAAGCGATTTTCTTACAGAGTCAGCCAATTTGTCAAAGGCTGGTTCAAGGTTATAACTGTATAGTGGGCCCTGATACGCTTTGTAACCTTTTCGCTGCCGAATAGTGTCTATAAAATCGCGACGAAACAGATCGGAATCGAAAATTCCATGCAGATAACTTCCCCATATGTTTTTGGTGGCACCCTGTGCTCCACAGTTTGACCCATCATCGTAGGAAAGAAGTGCTTTACTTGAGTGTGATGTTTGGCCATGATGAATTTCATATCCAACAACTGGTTGTCCTGAATCAACATGAGAACCTTGTTTTCTCGTGAGCGTTTTATCAGCCTCCAAAACAGTTTTCATGTCAATAAGAGAGAGTCCCTTTATGGTCTCATGATTTGATTCGAGGCCATGGGGATCTTCAATAATTGTTCCAAGCATCTGATACCCGCCACAAATCCCAACGATCTCACAACCACCTTCTACTTTTTTATGGATTTGAGACACCATTCTATTTTCTTGAAGGCTTTTCAGATCACCGATAACATTTTTGGAACCAGGCAGGATAAGAACATCGGGGTCACCTAGTTCTTCAGGAGTCGAAATCACTCGCAACCACACATCCGGTTCTGAAATAAAGGGTTCAAGATCAGTAAAATTGGATATGTGGGGAAGGTTTATAATTCCAACTTCTATATGATCTTGATCAGGCTTCGTGCCATCAAAGAGGCCATCCTTGAATGAAACGGAATCTTCTTCCGGTATCCCATGATTGTGTAGGTAAGGAACAACGCCTAGTACATCTTTGCCTGTATGATTTTTAACGTAATCGTGAGCATCCTGAAGTAGATCACTGTTTCCACGGAATCTATTCACCAAAAAACCAGCAACCAGATCCCTTTCCCATTGATTAAACACTTCCATGTGGCCAACAAAAGAGGCATATACGCCTCCCCTGTCAATATCACCAACAAGAATCACGGGCGATTCAGCATGACGCGCCATTCTCATATTGACTATATCATGGGCTTTGAGATTAACTTCTCCCGGTGAGCCAGCTCCTTCCAGTATAATCGCATCAACGTTTGCAGAAAGTTCATCGTAACTTTCTGTGACTATACTCATGGCTTGTTTTTTATAGGTCACATAGTCCATCACTGACATGTTGCCCAATGGCTTACCGCGAACAATTATCTGGCTACCCGTATCTGAATTTGGTTTAAGTAGTATCGGATTCATCAATACAGTTGGATCAAGGCGTGCTGCCTGAGCTTGTACCACCTGTGCTCTGCCCATCTCCAGCCCATCAGCTGTCACATAGGAATTAAGTGACATGTTCTGTGCTTTAAAAGGTGCTACCCGTATTCCATCCTGTAATAAAATTCGACAAAGTGCTGCGGTAAGTACAGATTTCCCGGCATTGGAGGATGTGCCCTGAAACATGATTGCAGGTGTTTTAGGCTTTGTTTTGTGCTGAATGTTGTTCTTAACAGGGAGAATACTTGAAAGAGCTTTAACAAATAGTTTGTTTTCAGATTCATTGCGTACTGCTATTCTGAAATACTTCTCCCCAAGACCCTGATAATTAGAACAATTACGGATGAGAATATTATATTTAGAAAATTCTTCCTGTAGCTCAGAAACTGTTATTTTTGACTTTAATTGTATTAGAAGATAATTGGCGACAGACGGATAAATTTTCAAATCCGGAAAAGCAGACAGCCTACGAAAAAGTTCATTCCTGCATTGCAGACAATATGCTTTAGTTTCTGTCTGATATCTCTGATCAGTAAGGGCTTGCTCCCCTACTTTCTGTGCAAGGCTGTTTACCGTCCAGGGAGGGATTATTTTTTGAAGTGGCTCCATTATAGCATTAGGAAAGACACCAAATCCCAGGCGTAAACCAGGAATAGCATAAAACTTTGTCAGGGAATGTAGCGTAATGATATTATCTGAACTTCCTGCAAGAGTTTTTTCTTCCCCAACAAACTCCAGAAAGGCTTCATCGATTAAAAAAAGAACATCTGGGAATTTCTTGGCAATTTGCAGGAGTTTTTGACGATCAAAAGCGGTCCCGGTTGGATTGTTCGGACGCCCCAAGATAACAAGATCATCAGGTCTAAGTTGTAATTCAAGCTGCTCAAGATCAAGTGCAAAACCATCGACTTCTTCGAGCACAATGGCTTTAACTTCAATATCCGCCAATCGTACAACTTTAAGGTAATCAATATAACAGGGAACCGGAATCACAGCTCTTTTAGAATTAAGTACCCTTGGTAATTGATACAAGAGTTCAGTTGATCCATTAGCGACAAGTATATTTTTTGTGGGAACGCAATATCTTTTAGCAATAATTTTTTTTAATCCAGAAGCAGTAGGATCAGGATAGTGCAGTATTGAATCAAGATTACTGCTGATACAGGAACGTAACCAATCAGGTGCCCCAAGGGGGTTAATATTGGCACTAAAATCCAGTATATTTTGTGTTTTTATATCGCCAGTGGTGGTGATATCGTAGATATTCCCACCGTGTTTATACTCATTAGTTTTTACCATTAAATCCTATTGCCCTCCGGTACCTGCACAAAAGCTCACAGCAATAGATAGTTCGGTTAATTCACATACAGCTCCAAGGGTATCACCCGTTGCACCGCCAAGTTTTCTGTAACACCATAGCGCAAAAAGAGAGACTGTGAATACCATTGCAAAGAGTTGAACAAAACCGGAAAAAGACAATATCGTAAATATACAGATAATTGAAAACAGCACTGCAATGAGAGTAAGAATCCGAGTATCATTTGAATAAAAGAGAGTGCCTAGCCCATCACTTGAGCGTGCATAGGGAAGAATCGCCATGGTTAACACAATTGCTGTACGTCCAGCAAGTGGCATAAGGATAAAAGCCTGAAGCAACATAGCCGTTGAGAGGCTTGAAAGTGCAGCGTATTTACCGAGCAACACAAAGAGAAGTGCGATAACACCCATGGCACCTATGCGACTATCACGCATAATCTCAAGTGCTCTTTCTCTTGAACGATAACTGAGAAGTCCATCAAAGCTATCCGCCAGTCCATCAAGATGCAAACATCCGGAAAAAACAGCGAGAAGCAATAAACCAATGACTACTGTTATTGAACCTGTAAATAGTTGACTAAAAAAACAGACACCAAGGCTCGTCATTAAGCCAATGATCAAACCAATAAATGGAAAAAAGATTAAACTGGCCTTAAAAAAACGATTATCCTTCTCTTTTTTCCATGATATGGGCAGAATAGTAAGAAAACGTATTCCGGCAAGCAATGATGCAAGTGGATGAAACAATGCTAGATTAATGGTTTTTTCATTCTCACCGGCATCACCGGGTGTTTCAGTTGTCATTCTATTTGTCGGCCCCTGCAACTGCAGCTTCTTCAAAAGTTGCAACTTCAGTTAGTATGGCTGCTGCCCCTTCCACCAAGTTCATAGCAATCGCTGCTCCTGTACCCTCACCTAAACGTAGATTCAGATCAAGAAGTGGTCTGCAACCAAGTTTTTCCTGCATGGCTCGATGCCCGGGTTCCATGGAGCGATGTGCACAAATGATATAATCGCGAACAAAAGGTTCTATGGCAATTGCTATGAGAGCACCAGCTGAAGAGATAAAGCCATCAACAACGATGGGTTTTTTGTTTGCAGCGGCACCAATAATTAATCCTGCAATTCCACCTATCTCAAAACCACCAACTTTTGACAGAATATCGAGACCATTTTTAGGGTCGGGTTTGTTACATGCAAGTATTTTTTCGATAACTTCTTTTTTATGATTAAGCTGTTCATCGTCAAGTCCTGTGCCACGGCCTGTGAGCTCATCAATTGATTTTCCGGTAACAATTGCAGCAATAGCCGTAGAAGGTGTAGTATTACCTATCCCCATGTCCCCGGTTCCGAAGATATCAATGCGTTTAGCAAGGTCATTTGCAATATCAATTCCTGACTCAACAGCACGGGTAGCCATGGCGTGACTCATTGCTGGCCCCTGGGCAATATTGTCAGTGCCAAGTCCAACCTTTTTGTTGATAATTTTTCCCTGATCAGCAAGTTCATTTAAATCAGCTGCCACTCCCATATCAACAACTATCACTTCAGCTCCGGCCTGTTTTGCAAGAGCATTGATACCGGCGCCACCATTAACAAAATTGTAGACCATCTGAAGAGTCACTTCCTGTGGAAATTTGCTAACACCTTCTGCAACAACTCCGTGATCACCAGCCATTGTTACGATGGCCTTCCGGGCAACCTTTGGCTGGACTGAACGTGTCATTCCGGCAAGGTCGACACTTAGGTCCATAAGGTCACCAAGGGCCCAATGAGGCATGGTAAGTTGATCTAATCGTTCTTTGGCAAGATCCCGGGAATCACTGTCCTGTGGATATATCTCTCTTAGTGTTCGTTCAAGTAGGCTCATAATTTTTCTCAATGGATATTTATTAAACAGTTTCTTTTTTCAAAAATAATGGTAGCCCGCAACTTACAAAAACAACTTCATCAGCTACTGTTGCTATCATACGATTACTTCGACCAATAAGATCACGATACAACCTTGCAAGAGGGTTGTCGGGAACTACCCCCATGCCAACTTCGTTACTGACACAGATCAGGGTGCCTTGAAAAGATGCTGCAGCGTCAATAAATTCTTTAATGCAACCTTGCATTTCATCATCACCAAATGCTTTACCCGATTTTTCTGCGCGAAACATAAGATTATTCACCCATAGGGTCAAGCAGTCAATAAGGCACATACTCTCAGGTTCAATGGATTGAAGAATGTTACTAATCTCTATCTCTTCTTCAAGGGTGTGCCAAAATTCAGGGTTTCTTTCTGCTTTGTGGCGGGAGATTCGATCATCCATTTCTGAATCCACAACAGGACAAGTTGCCAGGAAATAGTGTGTCCCTGGGATGGCTTCAGCACGGTTTAAGGCATAATCGCTTTTTCCACTTCTGGCGCCACCAGTGACGAGAATTAAATTAGACATTGTTATTCATTCCAAGATTTAGGCCTGTGAGTACTGCCCCTTCGGGGAAAATATCAAGAGTTGTAAATCCACCTTTTTTCACATTGAACAAAAGATAATTTGAAGGATCTAATTTTAAAAAATAACATAATAGGGCTCGAATTACTCCACCATGAGTTACAACGATAACTTTTTCATCTGATAGAGAAATGATCCGAGCAGCTGTCTGCTGAACCCTTCCAATGAAATGTCCTATGTTTTCACCGTCCGGAAAAGAAAACTCTTGTGACAATTTTGCCCAGTCATCAACAAGTGCAGCATCTTTTTCTACTATTTCATTAAAATTGAGGCGTTCCCATCTCCCAAAATCAACTTCTCGTAGATTACTGTCATAGTTAATGGTTTTTTCGGGAAAAATAATATCACAACTTTCACGGCAACGAAGCATTGGACTGGTAATAATAGTATCTGCTTGAGAAAAAGTTTCGCTGTTTTTAAGAGAAAGTATCTGCTTACGTCCCTCATCCGAAAGTGAAACATCTGTAGATCCAATATATCTTCCAGAATATCCAGTCATGCCATGACGAATGAGAATTAGCTGTTTAGCCATTAGATATTAAAGTTCATTAAATTTTATAACAGTCTGCCAATCTGTTTTGCTCAATTATTTTGGACGTCCACTATACATTGCAATGATTTGTTGTGCCAGAATATTACTATTGGCTAATTGTTCATTTTGTTAAAGTTGTGATTTAGTGGGATTCTTAGTTTAGAAAATAAATCAAAGTTTACATTTAAGCCGTTTCACTATAAAGTAACGAAAATACAATGATAAACGTTTTCAATATCTAGCCAGTCTACTCATTTTATTGTTTCTATCTTCGAGGTTTTTATATGACAATCAAAGTCCTCATTGTCGATGATGAGCCAATCAATGTCCAACTACTTGAAGAAATTCTTGAATATGAGCCAGGATTTCAAGGTAAAAGCGTAGCCAATGGTACGGATGCATTAGCACTGCTTGACGAATATAATCCAGATATAATTATACTTGATATTATGATGCCTGGAATAAGTGGTTACGAAGTGTGTCAGCAAATAAAAAGCAATGAAAGACACAAATTTATAAAAGTCCTTATGCTCAGCGGCAAAGTCATGGTCGAAGAACGGCTTAAAGGCTACGAATCTGGAGCTGATGACTATATAACGAAACCCTTTGTTGACGATGAATTACTTGCCAAGCTGAAAGTGTTCTCAAAATTAAAGAAAACTGAAGAAATTGATGAGCTTAAAACATCTATATTACAGTTATTTTCCCACGAAACAAAGACACCACTAAACGGGATACTCCTTGGAAGTAAGCTCATTCTTGATAGCCCTTCTATCACTCCGAAAATTGAAGAATATGTAAAGCTGATTCAACTATCAGGTGAACGAATCCATGATTTAGTTCGTAGAATTCTCCACCTCTCTAATCTTCGTAATAATAAAATTTTAGAAAGCAAATCAAAGTCTATAAAAACCTATTTACAGGACTTTACAGAGAACAAACTTTCTGAAAAATCCAAATGCCTTCTCACAGTCAACTGCCCAAATGATTTCTCCCTTAATATTGATTGGCAACTCTTCCATGAAGCTTTTGAATCTGTAGTGGAGAATGCGATACAATACTCACCCGAAGGAGGTACGGTAACTTTAACAGCAAGTAATAATGGTTCCACTTCTACTATCAACGTAGTTGATGAAGGACCAGGAATTACACCTCAAATCAAGGATACAATCTTCAACGAGTTTTGTTCAAACCAGATGGATTACCATTCTAAAGGTGCCACTCTCAGCCTGGCCATAGGGAGAGAAATCATGCATTTACACCAGGGGGGCCTGCAAGTTGAAAGCATACCTGGTCAAGGAGCTGACTTTATATTCACATTCCCCTCTACATTGGTTAGTACATTACCGTCATAAACTCCATCACGATCCAATACGGATTCTATTATGTTTTTCGAACAAGAATTAAAAAAACACCTCTTACAACAAAACAAGTCTTTTAATTCCCGTGACTTTTCAACCATTTTGCATTTGGCGATAGTTGATCTTAAAAATCGTAATGTGGCCGGTGCCTTTATTGTTCCTC
Organism: Desulfocapsa sp.; assembly: GCA_030635405.1. Next base: position 4,573 of record DAOVZA010000012.1, on the reverse strand, counting down.
TTGCATATCTCGTGGGTGGACTGATGACTGATTATGCTTCAGAGCATCTATTCTTGTTTGTGTTTTTCGGAATAATTCTATTAACCGTCACCGTTCTTAGAGGATTTGTCATTGTGGCATTTTCTAAAGAAAAAATTAAAAACACACATGTTTTTCTTCCCCTGTATTTCTGGTCAAATCTCTTTACTGGTTTGGTTTGGGGCCTTTTTGCAGCAACAGGAGTCCTCTTTTATCACAACACCCCTTCTGTATCTTTAATAGTCATTCTTTTGGCTGGCATCAGTGGAGGGTCCATGGCAAGTTACTGTATTTGGAAGTTACTTTCATATTGCTATTTAATAATCATCCTTGTGCCAACAATTTTTGTTGAGTTCTATATTGGAAACAGTATCACCATACCAATTGGGATTTCCATTATTTTTTTCCTGATTTTTAATCTTACTCAGGCCAGAGTATGGAATGATCATTATTGGCTTTCATTAATAAACGGTATCGTAATAGAAAACAGCACACTGGAACTTGAAAGACTGAATAAACAACTTGTTGTTGAAATCAGTGATCATAAAAGTACGTCAGCAAAGATTGCAATCAGCCGAAAGAAACTTAGGGATATTTTCAATTCAGCTCATGACGGGATTTTAATCTTTGATCTAAATGGTGTTGTTATAGATGCTAATATTACCATGGAACAGATATTCAAAATTTCACGAGAACAAGCGCTACAGTTTGATGTTTTTAAAAGTATGAATACTCACAAGAACATTGAAAATGATATTCACTCGATATGGCAAAAAACCCTTCAAAGCAATCCCCAGGAATTCAAATACCAGGAAATGCTTAGAGACACAAACGAGATGCTAACTTTTCAGGTGAACTTGAGGAGAAGTCTTTGGGGAACGGATTCTATCGTTATAGCTACTGTGCGTGACATTACTCTCCAGGTGGAAGCAATGGGGGCTATAGTTGCGGCCAATCATGCTAAATCAGAATTTCTTGCGAATATGTCGCATGAATTACGTACACCGATGAACGGTATTTTAGGATATGCAAGACTTGGTATTAAACGATTTGAGACATTACCTCGCATTAAATTAAACGAATACTTTGAAGTCATACAAAACTCCGGATTCAGACTCATGAAGTTGCTTGATAACGTACTTGATTTTTCCAAATTAGAAGTGGGGAAAATGCAGTATAATATGCGCGAAAGTGATCTGTTAGTGAGAATCCACCAAGTAATTACAGAATTAAAACCAAATGCTGCTGAAAAAGGAATGAACTTTGTTGTAGAAAGTAAAGGTCAAAAAGTTTCTGTCTATTGTGATCCTGAAAAAATAGTACAGGTTCTTCGAAACCTTCTCTTTAACGCCATAAAATTCGGCGATAACAATAGTGAAATCACGATTGTTTCAGAAAACATAGCCCCATCTGCAGAAGAAGCCACACAACAAATAAGCGTGACAAACAATGGAATTAAAATTCCTGACAATGAACTTGAAAGTATTTTTGAAAAGTTTATTCAGTCATCAGCGACTAAAACAAATGCGGGTGGAACAGGACTTGGACTTGCTATAAGTAAACAGATTGTACTTGACCACAATGGCAAAATATTGGCTAAGAATGAACCCAATGGCAAAATAACGTTCTGTTTTTGTATGCCAGTTAACCAGCAGGTTTAACTGTTTGTAACCCTCTAAAAAAAGTACCAAACAAATCAGAAAGTTTGTGTAGTATCAAACTATTGCAACCCTTCCTGCCTTTTAATCTGCTTAATTTCTTTGTATAGCTCCATTGACATATTCTGCGCCTTCTGTAATTCCTCTTCAGAAAGTACCGTTTTAAGATAATTTATAGATGAAATAGCACTTTTATGTCCGTTCACAGCCGAAAGACTAAACCATGTATATGCCTTAACCATGTCCACAGCCTCTACACCATTACCGGTGTACCACATGATGCCCATGTTATATTGAGCCATTGGGTACCCGTTCCTTGCTGAAACATTAAACCAGTGTGCTGCTTTCTTATAATCTTTTTCACCTAGCTTTCCAGTGAAATGCAGATACGCGAGTTCACTTTGCGCTTCAACATCACCCCTATCAGCTGCAAGTTCATACCAGTGTACTGCTTCAGTAAAATTTTGAGGAACATCGTCACCAGTGATAAAGGACTGAGCAAGTATTCTTTCAGATTCCTTTGAGCTTCGTCCATTTAGCGCTGCCTTATAAAGCCATTTGAAGGCTTCATTACTATTCACCACAGTTCCCTGTCCGAGTTTATACATGCCACCAACGATAAACATGGCATCTACATCCCCTTTCTCAGCAGCCTGCAAATACAACTGAAATGCCTTATTAAAATCTCTGGAAACCCCTTGACCATAATAATACTTTTGAGCTGTATACGTTAGAGATTCAGCGGCGCCTGCAGAAAAAGCCACAATAGTAACACAGCTCACCACCAAAAAAACTGTGACGGCTTTTAAAGTATATATAATTGCCTGTTTCATTGACTGTACTATTCCTTTTTGAGGGTGATTTCATAAAACTCAATAAAAAATCTTGAGCCTATTTGATCCCTGTTGTAATATTAGCTTTCTGCTATTAATTACAGCTGAAAACCTAAACTTGTTACTTCAAAAACCTGTGGTACTAAGGTTTTATTTTTAGTATAGATAAAATCGTTAATATTTGTAAAGATTATTTCAATAACCATTTTCACCCTTTAGGATTACTATGAATTTCTCTTCCCGAGTACGTAAAATATCCATTCTCTTGTTTATTCTTTGCATTATCCCAAGTATTAGTCTGGCTCGAACAGTCAGCGTCAAAAAAGACAATGTAAACGTTAGAAGTGGTCCAGGAACAACCTTTCCTGTTTCCATGGAATTATTCAAAGGCTATCCTTTAAAGGTTGTAGAAACAAAAGGTGATTGGCTAAAAATCAGTGACTTTGAAAATGACACAGGATGGATCTATTCACCACTCGTAGTTCCTGGCAACACAGTCATTGTTAATGGCAAAAAATCTATTAATATGCGCTCTAAACCAAATACCACAGCTTCAATTGTTGCAACCGTAGATCGTGGTGTTGTTCTCACCAAGGTTTCAACACAAGGGAAATGGGTTAAAGTACGCCATACTCAGGGAACAGTTGGTTGGATATACAGCCCGTTACTTTGGCCATAGACCTGACTTTAAGAATATAGTTTCCTGATATTTCTTCATCAGGTACCCCTGTTTATTCACATACTTTTCTTATTTCACTAACAAGGTCAACCGGCAATCGAACCACATTGCCGGCCTTGTTTTGAAAAAGAAAGTACTCATGTTTCAATCCATAAAGAAATAAATCTCTAGTGAGAGTCACATCCTTGGTGCAGTAAAGACTGAGTTCTTCCATTTTCCCATTCTTGTACCATTTAAGAGCCTGTAAACCATCTGCAGATTTTTCACTTCCCAGTGTATGTTTTGCAAGTCCATCCAGACTTATTCGATAACCAAGCCTGTTTTTAACTATTTCCAATAAATCTATTATCACCATCTTGTTCAAATTTTCATTCGTGTATCCAGATAAGACAAAATTATCAAAACGACGATTGTTAAATCCTATGACCAACTCCATATTAAACAAATGTTCAATAAGTTGCGCCACCTGATCTTCAAAATATGTTTTGTAAGCATCAAGTTTCGAATCATAGACCACCGCCACTGAGATACCCATTTTATGTGCGTTGTGCCAGCCACCCACTTCGCTTGCCGAAAATTTTGTTTCAAGATCAAAGACACCATAATGTACAGGAATATGTTCAGATTTCCACAGATCATTATTTTCTGAAATATTTTCAGAATGATTACCTGACAATCTGGCTTTTGTTATAATTTCCAGCCTTTCAAAGGAAAAATGATTTTGAGATGGGTTCAATAGAAGTTTAATAAGGGCAATACAGGCTACCTTATCAATCGGCCTGTTTCCAGAACCGCATTTAGGCGAATGAACACAGGAAGGACAACCATTTTTACAGTGACACGATGTAACGGTTTTTGAAGTTTGACTCAAGAGTTCTTCTACTCGGGAAAACGCTTCGCTACATAGCCCCATTCCACCACTATATCCATCATAGATAAATATAACTGCACTCTTCGTCTGGTGGTGAGCGTTACATGATAGTCCTCCAATGTCATTTCTATCGCAGAGAACCAGCAAAGGAAATACTCCAATCATTGCATGTTCAAGAGCATGGATAGCTCCCATGAAATGGAGTTTATCTTCTATAATACTGTCTTGACAAGCATCGGGGATATCAATCCAAATTCCAACCGTTTCCATTAATTGTTCCGGAAGATCAAGTGGAATTGTTGATATTAGCTTGTTACTTCGATTGATTCTTTTTTGATAACCGGTAACCCTTTCTGAAACGAGTAATTTTCCCAGGCTAACACAATATCCAGGGTAGTTTTTCTGATCAAAGACTTCTAATATTTCAGTATGCTTTTCAGATTGCGGCCTTGCATGATATTGTTCCTTAAATTCTGATACTACAATCTCGCCATATTCGGTATCACATCTAAGT
>DAOVZA010000096.1 GCA_030635405.1 Desulfocapsa sp. | reverse complement strand
AGTTCGTATCAGGCTGAAGAACTGTATAAACTGGCCATATGAATTTCATAAATTAGGGAATAACAAATGAGTACAGCAATAACGGAAAATATAATATGCGATGTTGTAGTTGTAGGTGGAGGACCCGGAGGATACACAGCAGCGTTCAGAGCGGCTGATCTCGGCCTCTCTGTCTGCCTCGTAGAACAGCGTGAACGTCTTGGTGGCGTCTGTTTAAATGAGGGATGTATTCCTTCCAAGACTCTTTTACATGGAACATCACTGATAGAAGAGGCTCAACATGCAAGTGAATATGGAGTCACTTTTACAGAGCCCAATATTGATGTTGCTGTGCTGCGAGATAAAAAAGAGAGTGTCATTGAGCAACTTACAAAAGGTCTCGATACACTTGGAAAAGCCAGAAAAATCAGTCGGGTAACAGGGAAAGGGTACTTCAAGGATCAGTCAACACTGCTTGTTGAAGGTACAGAAGTCACATTCACCAGTGCAATCATCGCCACTGGTTCATCTCCATTTAAACTGCCTGGAGTTCCTGAGGCATCCTGTATTTGGGATTCCACCGATGCTCTTGCCCTTGAAACCATCCCCGAGAAACTTCTTATCATCGGTGGTGGTGTAATTGGTATGGAAATGGCTCAGGTATACAGCGCATTAGGTTCAAAAATAACAATTGTCGAGATGCTTGATCACATCATTCCTCCTGCTGATAAGGATCTTATTCAGCCATTATTCTTGAAACTTAAAAAGAAGTATCAAATTTTTACGAAAACAAAAGTGACAGAAATTAAAGTGGTTGAAGATGGAGTCCTTGCCACATTTGAGGGTGCAAAGGCTCCTGATTCAGAAGAATTTGATGCTGTGTTGGTGGCGGTTGGCAGACGGCCAAATGTCACAGATATGGGCATTGAGAATATTGGTTGTACTATCAGCAAGCGAGGCTTTATTCAAGTCGATAATCATCAGCAGACTTCAGTCGCAAATGTCTACGCAGTTGGCGATGTCGTTGGAGAACCAATGCTTGCTCACAAGGCCACTCATGAAGCAAAGGTTGCTGCAGAAAATATAGCTGGCCAAAATGTAACATTCAATCCAAAGACCATTCCATCGGTTGCCTATACAAGTCCTGAAATTGCCTGGATGGGACTCACCGAAAAAGAGGCCAAGAAACAAAAAATTGAATTCACCAAGGGCAAGTTTCCATGGGGGGCCAGCGGTCGTGCCTTAAGTGTGGGTGCTGCCACTGGAGTAACCAAGATACTCTTTGATAAGAAAAACGGTAAAATCATTGGCGCTGGCATCTGTGGAGCACATGCCGGAGAATTGATCCATGAGGCGGTGCTTGCTCTTGAAAAGGGGGCCACTGCTGAAGATATCAGCCACACTGTTCATGCTCATCCAACCCTTGCTGAAACCATTGCTTTTGCGGCTGAAATTGTAACCGGAACAATCACCGACGCCCTTCCACCACGGAAGAGATAAGGCTTTTAACCCTTTTGGATATACATATGACTACTCTCAATAGAACCATATTCTTTGAACAACATGAAAAACTCGGCGCCACATTAGTTGAATTCGGTGGATGGGAAATGCCCATTCAATATCCCGATGGAATCCTCAAAGAGCATATGGCCACCAGGGAAAAAGCCGGAATGTTCGATGTTTCTCATATGGGAAGATTGTTTTTAAAAGGAAGCGATACCATTCCCTTCTTGCAGCATGTATTGACCAATAATGCGCAGGCACTTGTGGTGGGAGAGAGTCAGTACACGCTCATTCAAAATGAGAATGGTGGTGCTTTTGACGATGCCTACTTATACAGGTTCAAAGAGGATGAGTATCTTTTGGTGGTGAATGCATCCAACAGGGAGAAAGATCTCGTCCATCTTAAAGAAGTTATAAAAGAATACCCAAATGTTGAAATGGATGACAGGACATCTGATGTGGCTATGATTTCACTTCAGGGGCCATTCACCAAGACGATTGTGGAAGAGATTGTCAGTGATGAATCTACTCTTCCGGAACCGGCAAGAAATCATCTCAGCATTGTTCAAATTGAAGGCATTGAAGTACTGCTTGCCAGAACCGGATATACTGGTGAACCCATCGGCTTTGAGCTTTTTGTTGAAAATAAAGATGCCTGCCAAGTATGGGATCTGCTCATTGAAAAAGGTGCCGCTCCCATTGGACTTGGAGCAAGAGACACTCTTCGTCTTGAATCCTGCCTTCCTTTGTATGGCCATGAACTCGGTATTGATCATGACGACAAAGAGATTCCTCTTTTTGCCTCCAAACTTTCAAAATTTGCCGTAAGTTTCTCTGCGCTCAAAGGAGATTTTATCGGCAAAACGGCTCTTTTAAAACAGCAGTCAGCATTCAAAAGAATTCTTGACCACGATTACTCTGATATTAGTGGCCTACCCAGAATGGTTATGCCAATTGCCATAACAGGAAAGGGAATAGGCAGAGAAGGGCATAAGGTTTTCTGTGGTGACACGCAGGTTGGATATCTTACCAGTGGAACAAGTGTTCCCTATAGACTGTCGTTGGGTAGGGGGCTTGATGGTGAATTTGAAAGCAAGGTGAAGAGAAGACCTATTGCTTTAGCACTCATTGATTCCAGTATCAGAAGTGGTGATAGTCTCGAAATTGAAATACGCAATAAACGATGCAGTGTTGTGGTCGTCCCCTATCACATGAGTTCTCAGGCACCACCTTATGTCCGAGCTATTCTCCACGATCAACTTAAAGTAAGCAAGCCGGCCAAGAAGACCACAGATATGAAAAGTCAGGCCACGACTCTTCTTCAAAAGACACTTGAGAACCACAACTGGCGTCAGAGGGAATGTATTAACTTAATACCTTCTGAGATGTCACAGTCCTACCTTTCAAGAATGTTGTCAATTACAGATCCAGTTAACAGATACGCAGAGCACAGGGAACTTAAAGCCTTCTCCTCCGAGGATGTTTTCTATTATCAAGGGACAGACTTTATTGAGGAAGTTGAAGAACTGCTAAATAAAGAATTTCAACATTATTTCAATTGTAAGAATGTTGAATCAAGGGTGATATCAGGCCAGATGGCCAATACTGCCTGTTTCAGTGCTCTTGTGGATTTTTTGAACAGGGCAGACAGAAAAAGTAAGCAGCATCGAATTGGTAAAATCCTCAATAACCATATTGTTAAAGGTGGTCATCTCAGTGCACAGCCCATGGGGGCTCTGCGTGATTTTGTGGCAAGGGACCCTCAAACAGAGAAGGCTGCGGTTATTAATTTTCCGGTTTTACCTGAGAATCCATACAAGATAGATGTTAAGGCCTGTAGAGACATCATAAAGGAACAACAGCCCGAATTAATCATCCTCGGTAAGAGTATGGTTATTCACAAAGAGCCGGTACAGGAGATTAGAGCATTTGTTGATGAATATGCACCATCGTGCATCGTGATGTATGACATGGCTCATGTTTTAGGTCTTTACGGAGAACATTTTCAATCACCCTTGCAGGAGGGCGCCCATATTGTCACTGGTTCAACTCATAAAACGTTTTTTGGAACCCAGCGTGGTGTTATCGCCTCTGACTTTGCAGACGATGAACTGAACTATGAACTTTGGGAAGCGATACAACGACGAACCTTTCCCGGTAGTGTCAGTAATCATCATCTTGGAACCATGACCGGACTTCTCTTTTCAGCCTACGAAATGAATCATTTTAAGGATGAATACCAAAAGGCGGTTCTTGAGAATGCAAAAGCATTTGCTCTGGCACTAAAAGATGAAGGTCTTGATGTGGCTGGAGATCCTGAAATCAGTTTTACTGAAACACATCAGGTTCTTGTGCATGTGGGTTATGGAAAAGGTGCAAAGGTCGCCAAAATGATGGAAGAGAACAATATAATTGTTAACTATCAGGCAACTCCGGTTGAAGAGGGATTTACTGCATCCGGTGCATTACGATTAGGCGTCTCTGAGATGACACGTTTTGGCATGAAACCAACTGATTTCCAGGAACTAGCCTCTTTAATGGCAGATCTTTTGAAAAATGATTCCAATATTAAAGATAAAATCAAATCCTTTAGAGGGAAGTTTCTCGAAATGCACTACTGCTTTGAGGAAAAAGATTTTCCGGAAGGGTTGCAGTCCTTTGCTTCATTTTTATAAAATAAGAACCAACTACGTACAAGACCAGCCTATGTCCGTCATTCACGCGTCGGAGGGGATGACATGATGCACCATCTATTATGGAGACTTGCTTAATTTCAGGACAATATCTTCTGTAAAGTAGCTTTAATGTCAGATAGCTGGAGCAGTTTTGTTAAGAAGCCGTCAGGTTGGTTTTCCTGATTGCTTTTAATGGAAAGATCCTCTTCAGAATAGTCGCTGCTCAATAGTACAGGTAGGTCTGGAAGAAAGGGCAGGAACCGGAATAACCACCGAACTTCGAGCGCACGGGTGGGTGGTGGAGCACTGTCAGGCAAGGCTGTAACGGAACCGCCTCCCTTGAGCAGTCCGGTTTTTTTCGGTCTGCGCCAAATGTCCAACCCAACGTGGGGCTCCCCCGGAACCCGGACAAGGTAGCGGTCCGACAAAGCACCCGGAAACTCTGCTCTACCACCCAAGTTTAGACGGAGCGCTGCCGTAAGGAAAGAGTTAGTTCCATCGCGTTTTCAAGCAAGCGTAAGCCATTATTGTTACTGTTTGAATGGTTTGGGAGCTGGATATGCTCCGGTGGAAACGAGAGCGTCACGTTCAAGAAGGCGTTCTTGATTGTTGAGTGCAAAAAGACGAACAGTTATTTCCCCGATGTCGGTCAAGGGTTTAATTGTCGCACCATTTAGCTGAAAATGCTTATCCCAATGATCTTTACGTGGATTAAAAAGCCTGATCAGTTCACCTGTGGTCGGATGAATAGAGCCAACATCAGTCCCCTTGTGACGGTTACAAAATAAACAGGCATACGCCAGATTCTCGAGATCGTTGCCCCCACCATGCTTTTTACTGATAATGTGATCAATTTCACAACCAAAAAAAGTATCTTCCTCGTGGATCAGACAATATTCACACCGAAATTCAGCTCGCTGAGCGATAAGCTGGCGTGTTTTTACGCTAATATATGTCATTCTATGCTGTTTTGTTTTGCGCGCGCTTTTGCCAATCTCATAAGGTGTTCTAGCTGCAAGTAATGATCGAGTTCAGATTGTTCATCTGCTACCAGACCACTTTCCTTTTCCTTGTGAACCAGTTCCATCACACGGCCTTTCGCTTGATCCGAGGGATGAAAAGCCATTAGTGAACTGTGAGGTGTTTGAGTTGCGATAAAATTTACAACTTCCTCATACGCCCTTGCTATTTCCATTAGTGAGTACCTCCTATGGCGGCAATCTCCTGGAACTTATGCTTTAAAATAACAAGATCCAAGATTTCCTTTGCTAATCCTTTTTCTTCCTCAGATAGACTGTCGACCATTTCAAATTTTTTTAAAAGTTCCCTGTCCTGAATATTGAGTTTCGCTGTCTGCCCTTTAACGGCAAAGGCCAAGAAGTCTAACGTTACACCAACGCGCCAGCAATTTTAATTAGAAAATCTGTTGATGGTGAATTAACACCTCGTTCATATGCAGATATTTGTTTCTGCTTAATGCCTATTTTCTCGGCAAGTTCTGCCTGAGTCCATTGCCTTTCTTGTCTTAATTGCTTTATGCGGTCTGCTATCGTCATATTCACACCTCTTTGGCCATTGTGTTTAACTTTAATGAATAGTATATCCATTATTGTGTCAAAATCTACAATTTTAACGCCTTTCAGCTTGGCCGTGACGTGTGTTGTGGGTATTCTATCCAATAGATTGAACGTATAAGCACAAAAGACGGGGGCACACAAAAGACGGGGGCAGGTCTTGAAGTGCCACTTTTTTGTCTTCAGCTCCAGCGGCAAACTAAAAGAAGAGAAGGGCAGGGTAAGGGGACGTTGTTTAATTGTTGAACAGGAAATTTTTTGACCTATTAGTAGAAACAAAGACTGACTGCTTTGCTTGGGCACTCATCCCTAATCATTTCCACATTCTCCTCTGCCCCAGACGATGAGAACTTAAATAATTTATGCTCTGTTATTCCCACGTAGGTGGAAATCTAGGGCTCGCGTAATCTCAGGACAATATCTTCTGTAAAGTAGATTTAATGTCAGATAGCTGGAGCGGTTTTGTTAAGAAGCCATCAGGTTGGTTTTCCTGATTGTCTTTAATGGAAAGATCCTCTTCAGAATAGCCACTGCTCAATAGTACAGGTAAGTCTGGATTAATTTTTCTGATTGTTTTCATCGCCTCAATTCCATCCATCTCAGGCATTGATACGTCAAGTATTACGATGTTGAAAACGATATTGTTTTCACGGATGGTATCAACAGCTTCCTGGCCATTTTGGGCTGTGTGCACTGTAAGGCCTAATAGCTCAAGCATGTTTCTTCCAACATCAAGAACCATCTCTTCATCGTCTGCAAGCAGGATGTCTCCTGAAAGTTGCTGTACAAAGGCATTCTGAATACCTTCAAAAGGAGAGTCGTTTTCTTCAGGAGCTGGGGATTCCGGTAGGAGCACCCTGACAGTGGTTCCTTCGGATGAACTTTCAACAGTTATAGCCCCATGGTGTGACTGCATAATGCCAACAGTCAAGGCAAGACCGAGTCCTCTACCAACAAATCTGGTTGTGAAAAAAGGTTCGAAAATTCGTAATAGATTCTCTTGGCTGATGCCATGTCCAGAGTCTTTTATCTGGCAAAAGATATAGTCTTTATCTTTGAGTTCATCGTTATGAAAAATAACAGGGACAGAATCCATGGAAAACTGATCACTGCTAAAAGATATTTCAATTTTACCTGCCGTATTATTAAGAGATTCAATAGCATTTGTAAGTACACTTTCTATTACTTCTTTTATCTGGCTCTGGTCGATTGAACAGTATAGTGGACGTTCTGGTGGAGTGAACTTTAGAGAAATAATCGGATTCAAGCTTTTTTTAAACGTAGAAAAACTTTCCTTCACAAGTACCTCTAAAGGAACAGTCTGAAGTTTCAGTTGTTGTTGTCCAACGTAACTCAACATCCTGGAACCGATTTGAGATGCATCTGTCGCAGCACTTGCCGCATCGGAAGCCATCTTGTGTTCAGTGGAATCTTTGGTT
>DAOVZA010000104.1 GCA_030635405.1 Desulfocapsa sp. | reverse complement strand
CAGAGGTCAAGAAAGTTTACTTTTAACTGGAGTTATTCATTCCTGATCTGAAAAATCGCTAAGTTCACCAAACCTCAGAAAACGTAAAATAATGATGCCCAACTCTCTACCCAAAATTCTAATTGTTGATGATCAAAAGCAAAACTTGACGACCATGAGACTCATACTTGCCGAGACTCATGCGGAGCTTTACACTGTATCGTCTGGCAAAGAAGCCATCGAACTTGTTGCTGACAATGATTTTGCCCTGATTCTTCTTGATGTACAGATGCCTGGGATGGATGGGTTTGAGACCGCTGAGGCCATGCGTTCCGGTAATTATGTCACAGGGATACCAATCATTTTTATTACTGCCAACAGTCAAGACCAACAGGATATCTTTCAAGGTTATGATTCCGGAGCAGTTGATTACCTGTTTAAGCCTGTGGATCTTAAAATCCTCTTAAGTAAAGTTTCATTTTTTCTGGAACTGGATAGAAAGAGCAAAGAACTCATCAAAGAAAATATCGATCTGGCAAAGCTTACCATCCATGATGATCTCACTGGCCTGTATAATCGTAGATACCTAAACGAAAGGCTGCAGGAAGAGTTTTCCCGCTGTAAACGTTACAACACGGATTGCTCCTGCATGATGATAGATCTTGATCATTTTAAAAATGTTAATGATACATATGGCCACGGCTTCGGAGATGTGGTTATCAAAACCTTTGCCAAACGACTTTCTGAAAGAACCCGCAGTACAGACTTTGTCTTTCGATTTGGCGGCGAAGAATTCTTAATTTTACTGCCTCAAACTGATATTTCCGGGGCAGAACAGTTAGCTCGGGAAATTTGCAGATATAATGAGGAAGAAACGTTCACATCCCCTGCCCATGAAGCTATAGTAACTGTCAGCATTGGTCTTTCCTCGTTTCAAGAGCACCAGCCTAAGGTGCAAAATGATATGATCAGCATGGCAGACCAAGCCCTCTACGCAGCGAAAAACAATGGGCGTAACAGAGTCGAAATCTATCGATAGCGGTACCCAATTAAAAATGCCACGCCCCGCTGGCACAGCGTGTCACAACACAAAAACAGCTTGACTTCCTAACAACCAACCAGTAATTTTTCCTAGATACATACTGAACATATGTTACAAAAGACATCTGTTTCTTTTCAACTCAAGGAGGGATTAAATGCAACCATTGAAGTACGCTTTTCTCGGAGGAGCAATCGCTGCACTGCTGATTTCAGGCAATGCCATGGCAGACGATTGTATTGATTGTCATACCAAAATTTCACCAGGTCAGGTTCAGGACTGGAAAGTTTCAAAACATGCTGAAGAGGATATTAGTTGCGTGGATTGTCACGGCGACGCACATTCCACAGCAGAAGATTATAAAAAAGCTGTACTGCCCGATGAACATGTCTGTGCCGAATGTCATCAGGATCAGTTTGATTCCTTTGCCAAGGGTAAACATAACTTTGGTTGGACCTCCCTTAACGCTATTCCTGCAACCCACTATGCACCAGATGAGCTCATAGAGGGTGGACGCGGTTGTGGTGGCTGTCACAACATGGGTATCAAGACAGAGGAACAGAAACAAGAACAGCGCGATAAAGGCTACCGCTACCAGAACAACTCATGTGACGAGTGTCATACCCGTCATAGCTTTTCCAAAAAAGAGGCTAACAACCCTAAAGCCTGTCAGCAATGTCATATGGGATATGACCATCCGCAGTGGGAAATGTGGTCATCTTCAAAACATGGCGCACGCTGGTTTGCTAAGAAAAATGGTGATTTGCCAGCTGATGCTGTAGCACCAACCTGTCAGACCTGCCACCTTCCCGATGGAACTCATGAGAATCACACAGCCTGGGGATTTTTAGGCGTTCGTCTTCCTCTTCCTGAAGATAAGCAAGCAGCGGCTGACCGAGTAACCATACTCAAGGCTCTTGGCGTACTTGATCCGGAAACTGGTAAAACTACTCCTATCTTTGATGCTGTTAAGGCTGTGGATATGGTTCGTTTGACCCAGGAATCCTGGCAGAAAGAACGTGATAAGATGCTGAAAGTCTGTTCACAATGTCACTCGGAGAAATACGCCAAAGAACAAATGGATGCTGGCGATACAATGTTTGTTAAGATCGACCGTTTAATGGCGGAAGCTATTACCACTGTAGCTGCTCTGTACAAAGATGGACTCATCAAACAACCTGCTGGATATCCTGCGAACTATCCATTTTTGCTTGCTTTCATGCACACAAACGGAGCTCCCTGGAATGAGAATCTGGACAAAATCTCCTATATTGACCAGGTACTGCTTCAGATGTATATGAAACACCGTATGCGTGCCTATCAGGGATTTTTCCACGTTAACCCTGACTACGCCTACTGGTATGGTTTTGCAGAAATGTATAAAGATCTGGGTGAAATTAAAGAACTCGCAAAGGTTATGCGAGCAACTCATGGTGAGTAATACATTACCATAGAATAGACCTGATCAACTGAAGGTGGAAAAGCGGCTGTTCTTTTTGAACAGCTGCTTTTTTTATGTTTAAAATTTGTAGCTGCTTACACTTCTCCTGACAGCAACATGGATCAAGTCATCATTTCCAAATAGGTTTCATTCTCTTATAAAACACGCCACTTCAGGAAATAATTCTCCGCCTTACCAATTATCCAGGCCATGGTAAGTCCCATAAAAGAAAGAATTGAAACACCTGCTATCAACTGATCTGTTGCCATCAAGCTTCCGGCCAGCAAAATGTAAGCACCCACTCCAAACTCAGCCCCAATCATCTCTGCCGCCACCAGTAATATTATGCCAATTGAAGCTGAGATTCTAAAACCTGAGAGAATCGCCGGAAGTGCACCGGGAAGGATAATTTTACGAACGATGGATAATCGTGAGAGCCCAAAGGACTGCCCCATACGAATAAGGTTTCGATCCACGTTATCCACTCCACCATATGTAGCTATCACGGTGGGAAAGAAGGTTCCAAAGAGGATGGTGGCAACTTTTGAGCCCTCGCCAATTCCAAACCATATTATAAAGAGCGGCAGTAAAGCGATCTTTGGAATAGCAAATATTGCAGAAACCAGAGGTGACAAGCCTGCTCTCACAATACTGAAAAGACCAATCAACAATCCTACAGCAACACCTAAGAGTGTACCAAAGGTCCACCCGAGTATCAGACGCTGCAGGGATGCACTGAGATGTTTCCACAACATACCGGTTTCAATCAGTTGGAGAAAAGCAATAAAGGCCTCCGATGGAGCCGGCAACACCAGATTACTGATAAAACCTACACGTGAACCAAATTCCCAAAACAGAATCAACGTCACAAAGACAGTTATCGAAATAAGAAATGACGGTTTATGGCTAAAACCACCTCCCCTGAAGGGGACTTGATTGGCCTTGTTTTCAGACATTAATCAGCTCCCGATCTGCCACGCGAGCCTCTTCACGCATCAGCCCCCACAGATATCGTTGTATTTCTTCAAGCTCCGGACTGTCTGTACTGCGAGCATCAAGAGGTTTATCAATTTCTACTATCTCACGCACCTTGCCTGGTCTGCGTGAAAGAACCACAATTTTATGCCCGAAACGTACAGCTTCATGAAGGTTATGGGTAACATAAATGGCTGTAAAAGATTCACGCACCCAAAGAGATATCAGGTCATCCATCAGGAGTTCACGGGTCTGGCTGTCGAGTGCCGAGAGAGGCTCATCCATCAACATTACAGCTGGGCTTACTGCCAAGGCTCGCGCAATGGCTACACGCTGTTTCATGCCTCCTGAGAGCTGACGAGGCCACGCATTTCTAAAGTCACTGAGATGGGTGCGCCTGAGTACATCATCTATTATTTGCTTTGATTCCTGCTTACTGATCGGATGATCTTCAAGAGCGAGACTGATATTTCCCGCAACTGTTCGCCATGGTAACAGGGCAAAATCCTGAAAAATATAGGTCAAGGGATTAAGTGATGTCTGAGGAGGTTGCCCCAGAAGCAGTACTTCACCGGAAGTCGGTCGTTCCAGGCCTCCAATCAAACGTAGAAGAGTTGATTTACCACAACCTGACGGGCCGACAATGCAGACGATTTCCCCTCCGGCAACGGAAAAGTTAATATCATCCAGTACCGCCATATCTCCATAGGCGTGTGTAATATTGTTGAGCTGCAGATCCATAAAATGTGTTAACCACAAAGGCAGATCCCTATTGGTACTGCCTCTGTAATGATCAGTTAGTAGGTTTCAACAAAACTTGGATCAACGATTGTATCAATAGTGATGCTCTTTGAAACCATATTTTCAGATTGAAACCATTGAAGTTGATCTTTAACGTTTGTTATATTCAGTTTAGCATCCTTATTGATACGCATGGAACCATTGCGAATGGAAGGTGCAGCCTTCTCGTAGGGCCTACTGACATAGACATACTTATGGATCAGTTTAACCATATCTTCAGCAGCAGTATCTCCTGCTGTCTTATCAACGAGTGCCGCATTGAAATCATCTGCACCTTTAGAAAATGCAGTAAGAAATCGCTTCACCAACTCTTTTTTATCCGTTGCATTCTTGGTGGAGGTAAATACTGTGGTTACCTGATAGTCGGGAATATAATCAGATACTTTTCCAATCATTTCAACTGTAGGCCCTTTGGCCAGTCCTTTTGCAATATGAGGTACTATTGACCAGGAATCAATTTGCCCCGATTTGAGAGCGCCAATAATAACTCCAACCTTTTGCAATGGTTTCACCTTAATATCGCTTCGTGCAAAGCCTTCCTTATCAGCTATTTTATGCGCCACATAGTGGAACGATGAACCCGCCTGAGTAATGCCAAAACTTTTCCCTTTAAGAGCTGCAGGTGATGTTAAACCCGCATCATAAGCTTTTTTAGAAGCCAGAATCATTTGACCATCGATGCCCGGTTCTTCATGCAGTACACCACCAATAACTTTGATGGCTCCCTTGTCGGCAAGATTAATCAAACCGCCAGATACTGGTGCCACACCAAAATCAACATCACCAGATGCGATGGCCACAGCGATTGGTTGTGCCGCCTGGAAGAATTTAATTTCCACATCCAGCCCCGCATCCTTAAAATACCCTCTTTCATAGGCGACAAATGTTGCGGCATGGGATGTAAAACGCAATGCTCCCACCGCTATCTTGTCCGCCGCTGCTGCAGTGGATATACATCCAGCCCAGAGGCCTGCTGTCACCATACTCACAAGCACAATTTTACTCATTTTTCGTCTGTTGATTGTAATCATTTATATCTCCAAAAAAGTGGCTGATTCAACGGTAGTATTAAAAAAGAAACCGTAGAATTTTACAGTTTATCAATTATTGAATTAAAGGTAGCACTTGGTCGCATTGCCGCAGAAACTTTTGTAAATTCGGGCATAAAATAACCGCCGATATCTACAGTCTCTCCCTGGCAATCGATCATTTCCTTAACAATCTGTTCTTCATTCTCGCCAAGAACCTTGGCAACTTCTGTAAAGTTGGCTTTCAATTCAGAGTCTTTTGTCTGTGCAGCAAGTGCTTTTGCCCAACTCAGCGCCAGATAAAAGTGGCTGCCACGGGTATCAATTTCACCAACCTTTCGAGATGGTGATTTTTCATTTTCAAGAAAATCGCCAATGGCCTGATCAAGAGTTTCAGCAAAAATGGCCGCCTTTTCATTCTTATATGTTGCATACAGATGCTCAAAGGATGGCACCATGGCACAAAACTCACCTAAAGAGTCCCATCGCAGATGACCCTCCGCCACAAACTGCTGCACATGTTTTGGGGCCGAACCACCAGCGCCTGTCTCAAACAAGCCGCCACCATTCATAAGAGGGACGATGGATAACATTTTAGCGCTCGTTCCAAGTTCTAAAATTGGAAACAGATCGGTGAGATAGTCACGAAGAACATTTCCCGTTACAGAAATGGTGTCAGCCCCCTTCCTGATGCGTTTAATAGACTCTCTCATACCTTCAAGGGGAGTCACCACACGTACATCAAGGCCATCGATATCATGCTCAGGCAGATATGTATTTACTTTAGCGATAATTTCAGCATCATGACCACGTTTCGGGTCAAGCCAGAATAATGCTGGTGCTCCGGCCGCCCGAGCTCTTGTCACAGCAAGCTTTACCCAATCTTGAATGGGTGCATCTTTTGTCTGACACATCCGAAAGATATCGCCCTTTTCAACGGACTGTCTAAGCAATGTTGTTCCACAACTATCAACAACATGGATACTTCCATCCGCAGGAGCCTCAAAAGTTTTATCATGAGAACCATACTCTTCCGCCTTCTGAGCCATCAGTCCCACATTTGAAACGCTTCCCATGGTAGCCGGATCAAAGGCACCATGCTTTTGGCAGTCAAGGACCACTTCCTGATAGATGGTGGCATAGCAACGATCCGGAATCATGGCATTGGTATCATGCAGTTTATCATCAGGCCCCCACATTTTACCACCATCACGAACAATAACTGGCACAGAGGCATCCACTATAATATTATTGGGTACATGAAGATTTGTAATACCCTTGCTTGAATCCACCATGGCAAGCTCGCAGCTTGTTTCATACACTGCCATTATATCTGCCTTAATCTCTTCCTTTTCAGCATCCGGTAAAGATTCTATGCGATCATACACATCGGCCAGCCCATTATTGACGTTCACCCCAAGGGAGGCAAAGAGCTCACCATGTTTATCAAAAACATCTTTATAGAACACTGACACACAGTGTCCAAACATAATTGGATCAGAGACTTTCATCATGGTGGCTTTCAGATGAAGCGATAGAAGAACGCCATCCTTTTTGGCCTCTGCAATCTGTGTGTTAAAAAACTCACGTAGGCTACGCACATTCATGACAGAGGTATCAATAACCTCACCTGCAAGCAGCGATATTTTGGGGTTTAAAACTGTTACCGTGCCATCTCCTGCCACACATTCTATTCGTACGTCCCCTGCTTCTTCTACTGTGACGGATT
>DAOVZA010000340.1 GCA_030635405.1 Desulfocapsa sp. | reverse complement strand
GAAGAGGTGCAAGAGGTGCAAGGTTCAACGTTTCATTATCCAAGGTCTGAAATTCAAGCTCCACCCCGAGACTGTAGGATGGACTGGAAACAAATGCATATGGATTCTGATCAGCTGCAGTGGTCATCTAAGCATCCTTATCTATCAAATCTTAATCACGTGGTTCAATTCCCTGTTCTACTAAAACGGTACATTCTATAAATGTATAATGTCGGTAATTACGTTCAGCCTATGGCTCTATCTATTCCCAGGTATTATACAAAAACGTTTGAGCAACCTGTGCATACCAGGAAGCAGCAACGGAAAGGACACCTTCATCAAAATCAAATGTCGGGCTGTGGGCTGGTCCGGTTTCATCAGATACTTTTGCTCCAAAGCGCACCATGCATCCTTTAATATTCTGGAGATAGAAGGCGAAATCCTCACCACCAAGACTTGATGGCCCCTGCGAGATGACATTTTCATCAGTTACAATATCTACTGCTGCCTGTCTGGCAATTTTTGTTCCCTTACAATCATTGATAACAGCAGGAAGGCTGTCTGGAAAATGTAAATCAACCTTAACACCATAATAATCAGCGCTGTTTGCAACCATTCTCTTCAGGCCTGCAAGGATAATCTTTCGTGTATCGGGGTGAGTACAGCGAATGGTTCCTTCGATAACGGATTTCCCGGCAATTACGTTATGGATTTCTCCAGCACGAATTTTTCCAACGGTGAGTACTGCGGCATGATTAGGGTCAATTTCACGCGACACAAGAGACTGCAATGATGTAATAAGCCCGGCAGTCGCAACAATAGCATCCTTGCATTCATGAGGTCTTGCGGCATGACCACTGCTGCCGGTTAATGTTATTACAAAGGGATCGGCATAAGCACAGATCACACCCTCATCCACCGTGATAATTCCGGTTTTGTAGTGTGTATCGATATGGCCTCCAAAGATTGCGCCAAGCCCATCGATGGCACCACCTGCTATCATTCTCTTTGCACCATTGCCTCCTTCTTCGGCTGGCTGAAAAAGAAGTCGAATCCTGCCTGGAAAATCAGTTTTTTGCAGAAGTGAAGCGGCACCTAAAAGTATGGCGACATGACCATCATGACCACAGGCATGCATCACACCGTCATTTTTTGAGGAAAAACCAAGCCCGGTATCCTCGGTGATGGGAAGAGCATCCATATCAGCCCTCAATCCTACAATAAGGGAAGATTCCGGATCTCCAATTTCTGCGACCACTCCCGTAGCTGCAGTACTTGAATGGGAGGTGATACCTAGTTCATCCAGCTTTTCACTGATATAAATGGCAGTCTCATACTCTTTACAGGAAAGTTCGGGGTTTTGATGGATGGCCTGTCTGATATCACTCATCCAGGATAAAAGTTTCGCAGACACTCTAGGCAACTGCCTCATTTCATTTGACATATATATTTAAAAATAATGATAAATTTTAACTTAGAAAATTTTAATTGAACCAATATCGGCTTTGTCATTTCCGCCAACTTCATCGGGTTGTTCTCTTTCAGTATTCACTTCAATCGTTGTAGTAACAGGAATGGCATCAACTTCTCGTTTTTGTTGTTGCTGCTTTTGTTCAGGCTCTTTCTCAATATACTTGTCAATTGTCGGTTCTTCTTCTATTACGGGGAGATCTCGTCCAAATGGCTGCTTAAAAACTGCGATAATTCCATCATTGACCTCCATAAAAGAGACCAGTTCCCACCCGGACTTCCCAAATTCATTCAGAGAAATCTCAATTTCATTTTCATCGATGAATGCACTGCCCAGCAACCCATCTTTCTTAAGACTAAAATGTACCGTCTTATAACTCCAACGCATTTTTCACTCCTTCAATATACTCTTCAGGGACGTACAAACTCATCATCGACAAACTGGCCTTCATACACTTTGCCATTTTTTGTTGTCAATTTCCCAAAACCATTTCTACGACCTGACTTAAATTCACCTTTATAGCTACTTCCATCTGCTGAAATTAACGTTGCATCGCCATGGGGCGTATCGTCCTTAAACTCTCCGGTAACAACACTTCCATCGGCATAGGTTAATTTACCGCCACCATTAAATCGACCCAACTTAAAATAGCCTTCGTAATGACTGGCATCACTGAAATAGTAGGTTCCCTTACCAGCAAAATGGTCGCCTCCCATTTCACCAGCATAACGCGAACCATTGGGATAGGTGAACACTCCGGTCCCCTCTTTTACGCCATGGACAAAAGTTCCTTCATAGCGTCTGCCATTGCTATAGTGATACGTTCCACTGCCATGAAGTTTTCCTTTTTTAATATCTCCATTGTAAACATCACCATTTGCATATTCAATTCTTCCGGTTCCATCCATTATTCCCTTTTGCATTTCACCACGATAGAGCATTCCATCTGCGAAAAAGTATTGGACGGTTCCGGTCACTGGTTTTTTGTCTTTACTGTGACAAACACGATTTTTGTAATAAACATATTTCCCTTGTTCAGTCTTGATATCCGAAGATGAAAAGGATGTTGCAGAAGCCATGGATTGTGGAATATTGCTTACTCTTTCCTGTTCTTGAAACAAAGTATCGTTAGAAGAGATAACATCATTTTTAACAGGTCTCCCATTAACAAATTCCCCTGAGAATACGGTCCCGTTCTGTAGTGTCAATGAGCCTTCACCATTTGGCTTCCCGTTGCGAAAGCTCCCTTCATATATAGAGCCGTCAGCATAGAACAGCTTGCCATTACCTGATCGTTTATCATCCTTAAACTCACCTTCATAACGACTGGTATCAGGATATAACTTGATTTCATTCCCCTTCATCTTCCCGTAATTAAACTGCCCCACATACCTGCTTTTATCGGTGTAGACTAATTCACCTTCACCATGCCGAAAATTTTCAAGAAACTGACCAGTATACTTCCTGCCATCGGCGTAGGTTAACTCACCATAGCCATTGTAACTGTCTCTTACAAAATCTCCTTCGTAGTGATTTTTATCAGCTCCATCCCAGACTCCATGGCCTCTACGTTCACCACCATAGAATTCACCAAAATATACACTTCCGTCGAGATAGGTTTTGGTCCCATTTCCACCCGGTTGACCGTTCCTAAATTCACCGTCAAATGATGTCCCATTTGAATATGTTAATTTTCCTTTGCCCTGAAGCATCCCATGTCTGAAATCACCTGTATACTTACGACCATCTGGAAATAAAAGGGTACCCTTTCCGTGATATTGACCAAGAAGAAATTCCCCATCATATCTGGTACCATTTACAAAGGTTAAGATTCCTTGGCCGTTGATGACAT
>DAOVZA010000247.1 GCA_030635405.1 Desulfocapsa sp. | reverse complement strand
CTGCATACTGGCCAGCTTCTTCAGTGTATCGTCCTTCGCTGTCAACCGGAGAAAGGACCTCAAGGTCATAGCGCAGACCTGTTAAATAATCGTCGGCACCGTGCCCTGGAGCTGTATGAACACAACCGGTTCCAGCCTCTAGGGTTACATAATTGGCAAGCACCAGAAGTGAATCCCGATCAAGAAAAGGGTGACGGCATTTACGGTTTTCAAGATCTCTTGCGGAAAATGTGGCCTCAATCGAATAGTCGCTGACGTTCATCTCTTCCATCACACCTGCAACCATTTCTTTTGCAAGAATCAGGGTTTCACCGCCAGTTTTTACTGCGGCATATTCAAAATCAGGATGAAAAGCAACTGCAAGGTTTGCAGGAAGTGTCCAGGGAGTGGTGGTCCAGATAACTATGGATACTTTATCTCCAGCAAGTGCCGGATTAATATCAGACAGATCTTCCTGAACCGGAAATTTCACATATATAGAAGGTGAAGTATGATCATAATACTCAACTTCAGCCTCAGCTAAGGCGGTTGTACATGTGGAGCACCAATACACTGGTTTTTTATTCCGAATAACAGATCCGGATAACAGAAACTTATTGAATTCCCGGGCAATGGTCGCCTGGTACTCATAGTTCATTGTAAGATACGGATCATCCCAATCACCAAGAACGCCAAGACGTTTGAACTCAGCCTTTTGAGTCTTGACCCACTTCTCAGCATACTTTCGACATGCGCCACGTTTAGAAATCTTAGGGATGCTGTTTTTCTTTTCCCCAAGTTCCTGATCCACATTGTGTTCAATGGGTAAACCGTGACAATCCCAGCCTGGGATGTAAGGTGCCTGAAATCCAGCCATACGCCGGGATTTCAAGATAATATCCTTTAAAATCTTATTAAAGGCAGTGCCAAGATGAATATGACCGTTGGCATATGGAGGGCCGTCATGCAACACATACAAAGGTTTTCCTTCTGCATGTTCCTGCAACATTCCGTATAAATCTTCTTTTTCCCAGCGTTTAAGGTAAGTTGGCTCTTTCTGGTTAAGATTGGCCTTCATTTTAAACTTGGTCTGCGGCAGATTCAGGGTATCCCTGTAATCCATAACTCTCTCCTTAATATATGCGATTTACAACATTCAATTTTTATGGCGTCGTAAAAACTCTTCATCTCTTTCGTTGCTGCCAATTTCCTATCATTACGACGTACTCTAGTACGCCGAAATGATAGGAAATTGACGCGCCTCGGATATGAAGTTTTTTACTTAGCCATCGTAGTATTGAGGTTTTTACGAATCCATCAATTTTCTAATTGTGACATAAAAACTCCATTCACTGACAACAAATAAACCCTTAAAAATACCAACTGAGGGTGAAGATGCAAGGAAAATTGGTAAATAGCGTGGAATCCAGCTTTAAAATTGACATCCGCGTGTAGCTTAATTAAAGTAGCAAGGTTAAATATTTACAAAAATTTATTTCACTTACATATCTAAGAGATGATCCATGACTAAAATCATTGCCATGGCAGGCAAAGGTGGAACGGGAAAAACCACAACATCCGCCCTGCTGACCAAATATTTACTGCAGAAAAAACAAACGCCTTTTCTGCTCGTAGATGCTGATGCCAATGCCAATCTGAATGAACTTCTAGGCCTCGATGTTGGTATGACACTTGGCCAGATTCGTAAAGAGTTAAAGGGCGAGCTTCCTCCCAATGTAACTCGTGATCAATTCATGGAGATGAAGATACATCAGGCACTCATCGAAGAGGTCGGTTTTGACCTTCTCGTCATGGGACAACCTGACGGGCCAGGATGTTACTGCGCAGCCAATCAGTACCTTGCCATGACCATGGATAAACTTGCTGAGAACTATAAGTACATCATCGTTGATAATGAAGCTGGCATGGAACATCTGAGTCGTATGAACATGCGTTCCATTGACTACCTTCTTGTCACGTCAGATCCTTCTGCCAGAGGAATACTCACAGCAAAGCGAATCTCTGAAATCACCGAGCCTCTTGGACTCGAAATAAAAAATCAGTGTCTGATTGTTAATCGTGCGCCACAACCTGTCCCTCCAGCCCTTCAGGAAAAGATTGACGAGGCTGTAGCAGATTCTGGCATGGAGCTTGGCGGTATTATTCCATCAAGTGACGTGCTTATCAATCAGGAACTGAGTGGAGAATCCTATTTAAACATAGGTGATTCCGATGATATCATAACCACTGTCAATGAGATGTTTGACAGGATATTTTCCTAACAATCTTTTCACATAGAATACCAGTGTCCAATCAAGATCCCATACAAGAGAACGGTCAATCGAGCAACACCATGCTCGAAATGATAAAGGTCAGCCGTACTTACCCACCTAACGTTACAGCTCTTGCTGATATCTCTTTTGCTATTGAAACAGGTGAAATGTTTTTTCTTATCGGAAGAAGTGGTGCCGGAAAAACAACTCTGCTGAAACTCATCTGCAATATGGAGATACCGAGCAATGGACTTATCGAAGTTGCTGGATATAATATAAATACTCTTAAGGGTAAGGATCTTGCTCATCTAAGGCAGAAAATTGGTGTTGCGTATCAGGATTTCAAGCTTTTAAGCGATCGAACAGTTGCCGAAAATATCGCCATTGCCATGGAAGTCTCATATAAAAATCCGAGTACCATCAGCAACCGGGTTAAAGATCTTCTCGAACAGTTACAACTCACTGACAAACATGATACCCGCACCGGTGAAATATCTCGTGGTGAGCAACAACGAGTGGCACTTGCACGATCCGTTGCAAATTCGCCGCGTTTAATTCTTGTTGATGAACCCACCGGAAACCTCGACGCAGACACCACTGAACGGGTAATGGATCTTCTTACCCGGAGTAATAAAGCCGGAGCCACAATTGTTGTTGCAACACATGATGCCAGTATTTATCAGCAAAGCAACCATAGAATTATGGAACTGCGTGATGGCCATATACACTCCCTCACAAGGGGGAATCAATAATGAATTTCTGGCTGGCCGTTTTCAGACAGGCGGGTAGAAACCTCAGGCAAACATGGGCTTCTCAGTTTATGACTTGCCTGACCGTGAGCCTTTCCGTTTTAATCTTTGCCTTCTTTTACCTCATTTACACAAATATGCTTGGTGCCGGGGATCGCTTAAGCGATGACCTCAGGCTCATCGTATATCTTGAAGAAGATCCAGGCCCTGAAATGCAGGAGCAGTTACGCCGCAAGATCGAAAATTTTGACGATGTTGAAGCAATCCATTTCACATCTCGCGAAGAAGCCTACGATCGTTTTGCCAAGCAGCTTGGTGAAGACTCCGATGTATTAATAGATATGCCAAAGACTTTTTTACCAGCCTCCATTGAAGTCATACCTCTGCAAAGCCTGAGAGGTTACAATCAGATCAAACTTTTCTCTGAGTACCTGGAAAGCCTCCCCGGAACAGAAAAAGTGCAGTACGGCCAGGAGTGGGTTGAAAGATTTTATTACTTCACCAGACTAGTCACCATTGTCGTACTTTTAAGTGGCGCACTACTTATTCTCACAGCCACATTCATGGTTGCTTACACCATCAGACTAACCATCATGGGACGTAAGGATGAGCTTGAACTTTTAAAACTTGTCGGAGCCACAAACAGCTATATAGGAACACCATTTCTCATTGAGGGTATTCTGCAGGGATTTATGGGATCAATAATCGGCCTGACAGCCCTTTATGGTCTTTTCCAATGGATCTCAGTCCGGTTCACAGGCCCAGGTCTTTTAAATATCTTCCAATTCTCTTTCTTCCCACCGATTGTTATTATTATTATTATTACAGGATCCATCTGTCTCTGCAGCATTGGCAGTTACACATCCATTCGAAAATTCTTGAAATTTTGATGTCTTCTCATACTCTATCCACGCAACCTTCAACACAAACATCCCCAAAACGTCTTATAGTATTACTCCTTTGTCTTTTACAATTTTCTCTTGGATTCCCTGAAGCCTCTAAGGCAAAAATTGATCGTTCTGCTGAAAAACAACAAATTGAACAGGGCATTCAGAAATACCATATAAATATCAGAAAACTCAAAGATGGTATTGCCGGACAACAGGATAAAATCCAATCATCTAAAGAACAGAAACGCAGCCTCCTGGGCGAGCTGTCACATATCGAATCAAAACTGGCTTTAATTCTTGTGAAACTGGATCGCCTTGAAGAGGAGACGCGCAGACAAAAAGAGTTAATAAATGCAAAGGAAGATGAGCTGCAGAAATCATATGCATCCAAACAGACTGTGCAGAATCATCTCCAGGCACGTATCAGGGCATT
>DAOVZA010000183.1 GCA_030635405.1 Desulfocapsa sp. | reverse complement strand
ATGCTGGAAAACACCTATGAAAACAATCCGGAAGCCCATGAGGAAATCTTCACCAAACTCAATTCGGATAATGCCAGATTTTGTCTTGATGTGGGACATTTGATGAGTTTTGCCAAAACTCCATGGCAGGATTGGCTTCCAAGACTCTCACCTTGGTTGGGCCAGTTACATCTGCATGACAACAATGGAGAAGGAGATCAACACTTAGGACTCGGACTCGGTGCTTTTGATTTTAAGAGCCTTTTTCAATTTCTAAACAAACACAATATGCACCCTCTGGTCACCCTTGAGCCACACACCGAAGAAGATCTCTGGCAGGCCCTTGAGTACTTAGATAAAACGCAGCTATTGGATCTGCTGTAGAAGTAACTTCACACCTTATCCATTAGAAGTCTGCCGGTATCCTTCGGGGTTAATCCAAAGAAGTTCGAAATCTCTCCCCAGCTTTTATTCTCTCTGGTGTGCATTGTTAAGATATCATACGCTGTAATATTACGTTTTCCGTATCGTTCCAATAGGTACACAAGAGTTATTTCCCGACCATTCGCCCCTTCCTTCCTAAGGGCTGTAATATCGGTAGCACTTATTTCAAAGAATTCTTTTAAAAGCTCATCGGTCACAACTTCAACGGCTAATCCTTCTGTTTTAAGAGCATTCTGAACAGTAGCCAGAGATTCCTTTTTACCTGTATCTTTTTGAATACTCTCAGAAGCAAGAATCTGCTGCCAGGTTCCACCATTGTCAAGAATTGCGAGTAGACTATCCAACTCAACCTGTGCAGCCCGAGCGATAAAAAAGCCTATCAGAAGATCATCTGGATGAACAGCTCCCTTCATCTTCATCATTACGATCTGTTTTTTTGAGATATTAAAATTTGCACCAATAAAAGAATTAAAACTTGTGGTCAGAAGATATTGATCAGCAGCAGATTTTCTTTGAGGATCAAATATTCTGTCCTTAAAGCAATGACAACTATTCGTTGAATTCTGCGGCATATTCATAGCGGCAACGGTATTAGAAAATAACAGTACCAGCATAAGACAAAGTGTTTTTTTCATGATCATTTCCAAATGTTAACAAATATTTGAATGGATAAATAATAGGGGATACCCCACAGCTTATTCTGAATCACGCTTGTTTTTGAATATTGAATTTGATATACAAAAAGAAGGGCATCAAAAGAAATACCAAATAGTTAGCTCAGAAGAATACAATAAGATTTTTTTAGATACAATTTATTATGTCACAACACCCAAAAAAAAAGCGCTGTATCATAGTTGGAGGCACAGGATTGATAGGTGGCGCCCTCGTCAATTATTTTAACAAATGCTGTCCCGACGACCTTGAAATCCTCTCACCAAACTCAAAAAAAATGAGTCTTGCCAAGGAGGAAGAGATAGAACAATACGCAAGGATCTGGAAGCCTGACTTTATCGTTAATTCTGCAATTGCAGCCATTGATAGTGACCCACAGCTTGCATACACAATCAATTATTTAGGTTCCATTAATCTGGCAAGAGTTGCCCTTAAACTTAATATTCCATATATTTTTATCAGTTCAGCCGCAGTTCTGCCAATTGGTGAAAACATCACAGAGGACCAACAGCTCAGCCTGGATGCAGCTCTTTCAAATTATGCCAAATCAAAGCTTATGAGCGAAATGACTCTAAGATACATGCACGAACATCACGGTCTTGATTGCACAACAATTAGACTCGGCATTGTATATGGAAAACATGACCATAAGACTCAAGGCTTCCAAAAAATGCTTCACACTATTGCCGATCAGGCGATGCCTCTGTTTTTAACAACCAAGGGAGTGAAGCACTCCTATACAAATTCAAAAAAAGTCCCCTTTTTTATTCATCATGTACTTACCAATCGTTCAGAATTCTCCGGAAAATTTTATAATTTCGTAGATTCCGAACCCGTTGAGCTTGTACATCTGATAAAAACAATCAAAAGTTACCTTGATGTTAAGAAGCCAAGGAACATTTTTTTACCCCTTCCGATTGCTGAATTTGGTTCAAGAGTAATAAAAAAACTTTTGAAAGGATTATTACATATAGGCATTGATGCCAAGATGCCTGCTGAGCTCATGTTCTTAAGTCAATTTTATAAAACCCAAACTCTAAACAATGAAAACCTAAAGAACTCTTCCTTTAAAGATCCATGGCCTGATCAAACTGTATACTCAAAACTTCCTGAAATAATAGAGTATTACATCTCAAGGTGGGAACATCGTAATCTCATATCAGGCTTTAACGATGATTTCTTTGTAACTCGTAAAGATGTTGGACAGTTTATTAATCAACCTGAAGAATTGATACAACAGATACACAGCGGAAATTTTTCACCATTCGGTGATTTCTCAAACTTAGACAAAAATGAATAATTTTCTCTAATCAGAAAACCCAATTCCCAATTTTTTCTTTTGATTTTCAATTGTTCTACCGATACGAAGATAAGAGAAAATCATTCACCACACTTTACGAGACAAAATACACACTGATATGAACGAGCAGGAAAATCAAGCTACAGCTCAGCCACTTATGCAAAATCCCATTGTAGCTGGCCCCCTACCTTCAAGTAGTCCTTCTTCCAATTCCGCTGTTGACAGCGCTTTTGCACTGAATAGTTTTGTGATTGAAGATTCCTTCTATCGAGCTCGTATTCATCGTCCTGTACACTGGTCGGTAGCATGGTCAGATCTTATGATGACAATGTTTATTCTCTTTCTGACCATGTTTGTCTACCAGGCATCCCATGAAGAGTTCCTGGTGAGTAATACTCCTGAAATTATCGGTGGTAGCACAACTGAGGCCATTGAAAGTATGACAGATGGTGACCTTATTGTCCCCATAGTACCTTTAAAAAGAGCTGCTCCTCTTATCTCTTCTGGTGTTGTTAAGAAGGTTGAAAAGGTAATTGTAAATGAACTTGATATCGATAATGTTTTTATAGGAAATACGGTTTACGTTGAGCCTGAAGAAAAAGTGGAATCAGACAACACAGCAGCCACTGCCCCCAAACCATCTGTAGATTTTGCACCCGGACAAACGTCCCCCAATGAAGATATTTTGGAACCTGCTCCCCTGGCGACATCTCCAAAAGCTGAATTAAACACCAAAAAAACAAATACTTTCGAAGAAATCTATGATCTCAGCCGCGATGAACTCTCTAAGAGTAGTCTTGGAAAATTCGCATCGTTGGAACTTGTTCCTGAGAAAACCATGCGGATCATTCTCACCAGTGATCTTCTTTTTTATACAGGCCAGGCTGATCTCTCAAGCAAAGCTCGAACATCACTTAGAAAACTAACGGCCATCATCAAGAATACGCCCTATATGGTCAATGTAGTTGGTCACACAGACAATCAACCAATGCACTCTTCCCGTTTTGCAACAAACTGGGAACTTTCCGTGGTTCGCGCAAGCAGTGTTGCCCGTTTTCTTATCGAAGATATGGAAATGAACCCTGCACAATTTATTGTTTCCGGCTATGGTTCAAATCGTCCGATACGACCCAATACCAATGTTGAAAATCGATCTTTAAACAGACGTGTTGAAATCATTATTTCCAAACGTTTAGCTCCTGCTGTAAAAGCTTCTCCCAACAACCTATTATAGATAACCAGTCACTATGAAAAGTAAAAATCTTATCGGTCTTATTCTCTGTGTTTTCATTTTCTGTATAGGTTTTGTTATCAATGGTAACGTGAGTCTCTACTTTAATCTTTCAGGAGTACTGATTGTTTTTGGCGGAACCGCCGGAGCGACTTTACTGAGTTTTAAACTTGAACAACTCTCAATTGTGCGGAAGGTTCTTCGTGCTAATTACAGTAAGAGAATAAAAAAAGAGACGGAAATTGTTAAGATTTTGATCGATCTGTCCATTAAATCAAGAATGGAAGGAATTCTCTCCCTTCAGGAAGAAGAAAATGAAACATCCATTCTCTTTTTAAGACGTGCATTAGGGTGCCTCGTAGATGGCTACCAAGTTGAACAAATTCGTGAAATCCTCAACACTGAAATCTACTTTTTCAAAATGAGACGTGAAGACTCAGAGCGAGTATTACGAACAATTGCTGATTTTCTTCCCGCCTTTGGAATAACCGGTAGTGTTGTTGGACTTATTTCCATGTTGGGCGGCATCGGCGACACATCAGTTATTCTCAAAGCAGTCCCCATAGCCCTTACCTCAACCCTCTACGGGATTGTCAGCGCTAATTTCTTCTTTCTTCCCTTTGCATCGTTCTTGAGAGAACGAACCAATCAGGAGCTCTTGCTTCAGAAAATTATTATGGAAGGAGTTATAGCCATAGAATCAGAAATCAATCCAACCATTCTTAAAACCAAGCTCGAATCATTTCTGACCCCGT
The DNA here is from genome assembly GCA_030635405.1 of Desulfocapsa sp. The sequence goes on along the minus strand of DAOVZA010000183.1, from coordinate 883 downwards.
CAGAGCGCCAAGAAACGCTGGTTTCCTACCAAAAATTACAGGAACGTTTCAACATCAAGTCTGAAGAAGCTAAATAGAAGATTCCTACCTGACAACAACTATCTCAGTTCCAGTCAAGTCACTTTCACTATCATTTACAACACCTCCGTATGAGAAACATAACGGAGGTGTGATACTTCCAGGTTCATTGGCACACATCCATATTATTGTTTCTGCATGATGTACATTAATTTTACCATAGTGCAACGTTAGTTAGTGTTTAAAATGATATCAATGCATTGCTATGTACTCTAGTACAAAAACCCTATTTGACTCTTTGTGCAGTATTTCATACAATTTAATTATTAAAAAAAAGAACGCTGGAACACTTAAATTTACTACTGCGCCTGACGATCGATAATATCCAGTAACTGTTTTCCCAATGGATTTTCCGGAGCCTGCAAAAGCATCTGCTCACCAATCGCTCTTGCTTTACTCATTTGCCTCTTTGCCAAGTAATACTGGGCTATGGCTTGCAGATATCCCATATTTTCCGGTTCAATCTCGACGGCCTGTCTAAGAGCTGCTTCAGCCTCTTTATCCTGACGGAGAAACACAAGAAGCTGGCCAAGGTTATAGTATGCCCGTGCATTATTAACCATTCCTGCTGCAGCCTTACTCAGATGTGTTACTGCCTCCCGGTACTGTTTCTGTTCGGAAAGAAGAAGGCCTAAGGAATAGTTGACATCTGGCAGGTCAGGGTTCACAGCCAGCGCCTTCCGTAGCTGTTCTTCCGCAAGATCGTTTTTCCCAAGCCTGCTATAAAGCACCGCCAGATTTGTCCTGGCCGTATAAAAATCACGATCAATAGCAAAAGCCTTTTTAAACTGTTCTTCTGCCTTAT
>DAOVZA010000189.1 GCA_030635405.1 Desulfocapsa sp. | reverse complement strand
GGTTGTTCCATTTTTACCAAGAAATGCATCATGTGCTAAACCACCAATCATGGAGATGGGTTCACCTTTAGCATCTTTGGTTAGATCTTTATGACATTCCTGGCATTTCGCTGTGAGATCAGTCTGCCTCGCATTCTCCTGCATTCTGCGACGATCAAAGGTACCGGGTTCAAATATTTTCTTATCGTAATATTCGTCCCGCGCATAATAACTTGTGAGCGGACTATAATGAAAAACATGGCACTGCTCGCAATTGATAATTTTCTTATCCTTATCAAAAGCATGAACAGAGTTCTTTAACTCATACTGATACTGTTTAACATCATGACAGCGCATGCACTCCTCAACAGGAGGCCTGTCAGCGGCTGAGACATTTCCAGCCCAAATCAGTACAAAAGTGAAGCTTGCAATTTTCCCTGCAAATTTTAGCAGATCATGTTTTTCCATTTAATCACTCCCAGTTTTATTCTTTGTTTTTCTGTTCTTCTTTCTTCCTCTTACGTTCTTCTAAAATTTTTCTGGATTCCTCAAGTGAAACAACTTCAGTACTAAAAAGATCCTCTTCAGCTTCCCTTTCAGCAACGTCATAAACTGACATTCCGAAGGGGTTTCTTTTGGTGAGATCCTTGTAGTCATTATTTCGATAGGCATCTGGCATTCTTGGCAGCTTAGAGCTATCAGGTAAATCAGCCGAAACTGCAACTGTTCCGAAAAGACAGATAATTGTTACAAATATAAACTTTTGAATCATATTTTATTTTTCCAAATATTTTTTGGTGAGCATATCTGACTGAACCATCACATAGTTGTCACTTGTTATATCAGCTTGCTTTACCTTTTCTCCCTGCTGATTTTTCTTATTCATCATCCCTATCATGTCGGTCATTGTTTCAACATTCTCTGTGGATGTAAATTTTACAGTGGCGAGTACAACAAGAGTATCGAGCATTCCCTGTTGTTTCACGGATCGATACAGTTCCTCAGTGATCAAACCGTCTGAGGCAAAGTTCCAATATATTGTTTTACCGTGTGCCTCAGCAGTTGGTTCACCATAATGAAGCATCAGTTCACTAATTGTTATTTTAAAATCGTTTTTATTTGCCGTCTTATTTCGTCTATAAACGGCAATGACAACATGTGACTCAACATCTGAAATGACAAAAATATTGCCATCTTTAAATTTTACAGTTCCGGGATATGCTTTGTAGTCATTGTTTTTTCCTGACAATACAATTTGCTCTTTTGTAAGTTGTGTTCCAACAATATAGGAGCCAAGACCAAGGTTAAGCTCAGCTATTTTTTCCTGAAGATCCGCTTTGCTGAGTGCGGTGTAGTCCACTGCCTGACCTACACTGGTTCCACAAAGACAAAGAACCAAAAAGGCTGTAAAAAGAAGAGGTTTAGAGCAAACGGTTACAAATTTTTTCATTAAATTTTCCTTTAATATGGGTGATAAATTTACGGTTTAGGCATGATGAGTATTTAACTTAATCAGCAGGCCAAAAACGTAATCATCAAGAGAAACAGCATTAATTCAGATAAAAAAAGAAGAAAAAGAAGAAGAAAACACTCCGGGATCAGAAATGATCCCGGAGTGTAATTCTAACAAAAGAGATGTCTATTTTTTCTCTTTATAACGTGCTTTTTCTTCAGCTTTGATGCCTTCCATAACGTCATCGCCAAAGCCTTCCTGGTACCACTGATGCTCTGGTCTGGCAAGAATCTCACCAACAATTTTCTTATATTTCTCGCCCATTCCTTTAGCTTCTGCAAGATGCATCAACTCTGGGATGAATTTGAAATAGAAGTTATGAGCAACATCATACATTCCATGCCAATGGGTGTAATCCGGTCCCTGCATAGCAGCACCGTGACGTGCGCGACGTCCCTCATGATGCCAGAGTTCCCACCAGTGCCATCCAAGTTCGGTATGGAAAGTAGAACCATGTACCAGACCGTCTTTCATAGCCAATCCGTACATTTTCTTAGCTGGTTTTGCAAACTTCTCATTGTAGGTTACAACGAGTGCGTCAAACTGGATGTAGAAGTTATCAATCGACTGCTCACCATGACACTGCAGACATACCTGTTTCATGTTATTACGACGCTCTTCCCATGCAACAACTTTAACTGCTTCTTTTTCCACAGGAACTTTCTGCCATTTGTTATCAACAAATTTGAATTCTTTGTACTTGATAAGCTGTCCTGGCTGTGGAGCAATGTCACCTGGAATATCTTTCTGTGTACCGTCTGCAAATTCAACACGGTTCAGTTTAACAGATACTTTTGGACGAAGTGTCCAGGAAATACGATCACCAACATTATGGGTGTTTGGTGCAACAGAACCATCGGACTTTCTGTAGGATCCCATATGACAGGTGGAACAGGTAGGTGCGGTATAGTAATCTTTACCAAGAACCCATTTACCGGATTTATGGATATTCATACCATTCATGCCTGGATCACGGGTTGCTGAATAGTAAGCAATACCATGTTTGGACTCAAGATAGATCTCAGCCTGTGGATGATCAGGACCAAGATGGCACTTTCCACAATTTTCTGGCTGACGAGCGGTGGATGCTTTAAAAGAATGCTTACCATGACATGCATTACATGCACCTCTGGTTCCATCAGAGTGGAGACGACCGATACCACTGTTGGGGTAGGTCATAGGATCCATCATTACAGCTTTGTTCTGGTTCAATAACGGCTTACCGTCTTCACCTTTCAAAACTTTCAGGATGCTACCATGGCACTGCCAGCAACCGTTAACGGCGTCAGCTTTGTCTTCCATGGAACAGATAACTTCACCAACAACGTTATCAAGTGATGCCATAATCTGGCCCGCTGAAGCATGATGGGAAGGAGCCTGCTGTTTAACTTCATCAGCATGACAATACCCACAATCTTTAGGAGTCATAATGGTCTTAATTAATGCACCCTCATGCATGTAGCCAAGTTCATCACCTTCATCGGCTGCATGACAGTTAAAACAGGCAACAGATCCGTCAAGAGCTGCTGCATGTGGAGAATTTTTCCACTGCATGACCAGTGAATAATTCTCTTTTTGATGGCAATTAATACATTTGACGTTGGCAGCTTTAACTGCCTCGTCCTGAGTATTCATGGATGCTTTGGTAGTTGCAAATGAAGGGCTTGCTACCAGTAATCCAAGTGCTGCCATCGAAAGATATGTCTTCCAATATCGCATGTCTTCTTTCCTCCCATAGGAAATTAATAATTTGCCGGTTATTTCCGGCTTTTACAAAACTCGTTTTTTACAACGTTATTATCACCCTGCTGCCGTAATCTTAAGCAGCAGGGAATCACAGATACGCTTACTTCAATTTATGCTGCTTCTACTGCCTCATCATCCATCCAGAATGGTAGGATTTTGCCTATTATCCAAAGGATCACAACAGGTGCAATCATTATGAGAATCGCAGGAAGAATACCTTCTTTCTCAAGCCACATAGGATGAAATACAGTGGCTCCACGTTCACTTTTTGACATCAACTGACCACCCACAACTACGTTCCAACGCATAAGCAGTACCTGAAAAAGGATCATGATAGAAACAATAGGGGCCATGAAGAGCAAAAAGCCATCCTTAAAACGGATAAGGCTCATAAACATGAGAAGGATGAAAGGGATCACAGAGAAGACTCCGACCTGAAGCACCCAAAAAGATACAGACAACGGTCCTGAATAAAGAGCGTCCAATGTGTGCCAATGATGAGATGCCATGTAAAAATGAGAAAACAGCTCAAGCATCTCAAAGGTGAAATCTAGAATAAAGAATCCCCAGAGGAACTTAATGAGCGTTTGTACACATTCAACATCAATCTCTTTTCCTGAGAACTTCATGATCATAATGTAAGTAACAATGATCCCTGCAATACCAGATACACAGGCAGAAAGTAGAAAGATAAGAGGCATGAGCGGTGTTGCCCAGAGAGGATTAGCTTTAATACCACCAAAGATAAATCCTACATAACCATGGAGAAAACATGCCATGGGGATACCGATGGCAGCAAGAAAAGCGATGATCTTATGATCAAGTTTCATGGCTTTTGCTGACACATTGTCACTTCCTATGGCAAGCACACTATACAGAGTTTTCATCCCACCTTTTGCTTTTGCACCAAGTGACACGGCAACCGGCCTGAAAATGAAAATGATTTCAAGCAACAGGACAATAAAGTATGCAGAATAGATATAGCCAAAACCTGCCATGGCTGATGTTGGGTTAGGCGTGAGCATCATGGACATTGCACGTTCCGGGCGTCCAAGATGGTTAAGAAGTGGCCAGGTTGCACAGATCAGAAAAGCAAGTGCAAAAAGAAGCGAGAACCTCGCAACCGGTTTTAAAGATTTAATATGGAACACATGATACAGGGATGAAACGATAAATGCCCCTGCAACAAGCCCTGTTATATAGGGATACAGAACGATCATCAGGCTCCAGTGAACATGAAGATCATTTGGAAATATAAAATTTGATACTGCGGCGACAGTCTCGCCATGGGCTGCTACGCTCATTAGACCACCTCCCTTCTAAGTCCAAGATAATGAAGCGCTGGCTGGTTCCCCATACCCGGCTTAAGTACAGATATCACATGAGGTTCACGTAAAATCTTATACACTTCAGAATTCTTATCATTCAGATCACCAAATTTTCTGGCATGAACCGGACAAACATTTACACAGGCAGGTAACAAACCTTCGCGTACACGATGATAGCACCAGGTGCACTTCTCGGCCGTTCTGCTGATCGGATTCAAGAAACGTACTGAATATGGACAGGCCTGGATACAATAACCACAACCTACGCAACGTTTCTTGTCAATCAGAACAAAACCATCTTCCGTTTTATATGTTGCCCCTACGGGACACACCTGGACACAGGATGGCTTTTCACACATATTACAAAGTTTTGGGACAAAAAATGTATCCCGAACCGGATTAGGAATGTCGGTTCTTGGTTTCGTATACCCGTCAAGACCACCATTTGGTGAATCGACAAACACTTCATCATGGTCATCAATCACATAGCGTTCTACCCAGGTACGATAGTTACCATCTGGCACATTGTATTCGTTTTTATCCGCCACACAGCATGAGCCACAACCGATACAGGCAGTAACAT
>DAOVZA010000333.1 GCA_030635405.1 Desulfocapsa sp. | reverse complement strand
GCATCCAGAATATTACCACGAGGCGCAGCAATTTCACTCATCCGAACTCGATTATTCTCTGCCCTATCTCTGTACTCGTCTCCTTTGTGGATTTGAAGAAACCAGAGTCTGCCAAGAATAATCGCAACAAAAAATAGGATGACCAGAGCAGCGTATACAACTCTTCTTTTTAGTGAGTCCAGATCAGCGTCATCATGTTCCGTCAACTCTTCAAGATTTTTATAACCGGCCCATTTCATCTACATATTCACCGAAACTGATTTCCACCGCTTCGCTTCAATCTCCTCGAAGCTAGACGCTTGGTTGTAAGTTTTTCATACAACCAATTAAAAAAGACAAAGCAAGGAATTGAGGCAACCAAAAGAATCATCGTTTCCTGTACAACTCTTGCCCAGGACCATGGAGGTAAAGCACCAGGTTGAGTCAGGGCGAAAAAGAGATAAAAAAAGCACTGCACTATAAAATAACTGATGCCGACAAGCGGAATCTGTAACACAGTCTCCTTCACGGAACTATTCTGGCTAAGAAATTTAACAATGGAAAAAACAAGTACCACAAGAAGCAGATACGTTCCCAGATAAACACCGGATGTGACATCCATCAACCAGCCTAAAAGAAAAGCAAGAAACAGACCGGAAAACCAACTAAACCTGTATGCAGAGAAGACCACAAGCACAAATGCCAAATCAGGCCTGCCAAGCCAGTGTGGAAACTGGTGAAAAAAAGTAGTCTGGATAGCTATGAGCACAAACCCAAGCATAAGAAAACAGAGTGTCGCCATTTTTACTCTCCAGGAGAAGAGGATGAACGAATTATGCTTTCTATTGCCATCTGTTCTTCAGACAGGTTAATATAAAGAAATTCCAGGCGGGCAAAATCAACGGCTGGTTTAACCTCTATTTCCAAAAACATCCCCCGACGTTTAGAGTGGACCTTGGAAACAGCTCCAAGAGTAATACCCGGAGGGAAGACGCCTCCGATTCCAGCAGTAACAATAGCGTCACCTTCCTTGACATCTCCATTTTTCAAAACATACTGAAGAATATATCCCTTATCACCAGCACCTTTGAGAATTCCTCGTACCCTGTTCTTTTGAACGATTGCATCGATGGCACTTGATGGTGCATTTGCAAGGAGTATCTTTGAATAGTTGTCAGAGACCTGTACCACCTGCCCCACAACTCCAAGGGAATTCCTTGCTACCATTCCAGTGACAACACCGTCATTTTCTCCTCGATCAATAATCAAAGTCTGAAACCAGAATGAAGGATCTTTACCAACCACTCGTGCCATTAAGGCAGGGAAGGTTTCCTGATTTTTGAATTTCAACTCAGTTTCAAGAAATCGATTTCGTGAATAAGCCTCACGATACTCATCAAGAAGCTCATGATATTTATGCAGTTCCTTCCGCAAAGAATCATTTTCTTCCTGAAGATTCCAGAGAGTTATATACCTGTCTTTCAGACGAACAGTACTAATAGATATTTTAGAGAAAACACTTTGAAGGGGCCCGAGAACCTCTAAGGGCATTTGATGAAATATGCCAAAACGATTGCTTGTAGCGGAACTCAGGAGTACGAGCAGTAAAGTGGCAAAGAGAAGGAAGAGTACAAGTAGACGGGTCCCCCTGAAACGTGACGTTTTCTTTCTGTCATTATTTTTCTTTCTCAATATTCCATTCTCAGCGATCACCAGTAACCAGTCATCACGTAAAAAGCTGTCCGTTTAAGGCTCCCAACCCCCTATTACCATTACAACTACTCGATGGTAACTTCTCGCAATATGTCTATATTATCAAGAGCTTGCCCGGATCCGAGAACAACTGAAGAAAGTGGGTCATCAGCCACAATAATGGGCATACCAGTTTCTTCCTTGAGACACTTATCAAGGTTCTTCAACAGTGCTCCGCCGCCTGTTAACACTATTCCCTGATCAACAATATCAGCAGACAGTTCAGGAGGAGTAACTTCGAGCGCTATACGTACAGCTTCAATAATCACATCAATCTGTTCTTGAATAGCCGACTGAATCTCATCTGCGGAAATGGTTAGTGTTTTGGGAACACCAGACACAAGATCACGACCTTTAATATCCATGGTCTCATAAGGCTCTTCTGGCATTACATTGCCAATAGTCGTTTTAATAAGCTCCGCTGTCCGTTCACCAATTGCCAGGTTGTGTTTTCGTTTGATGTACTGGAGAATGGCCTCATCCATTTTATCCCCGGCCACTCTTACAGATTTTGCATACACAATTCCTGCAAGTGAAATAACAGCCACTTCGGTGGTTCCACCACCAATATCAATAATCATATTAGCTGTTGGCTCTGTAATTGGGAGATTAGCACCAATTGCTGCCGCCATGGGCTCTTCAATCAGATACACTTCACGAGCACCTGCCGACTCAGCAGATTCCTTTACAGCACGTTTTTCAACCTGAGTAATTCCAGAAGGAACTGAAATCATGATCCGAGGATGAACGAGAGTACGTCGATTATGCACTTTGTTGATAAAGTAACGAAGCATGGCCTCTGTTACTTCAAAATCAGCTATAACTCCATCCTTGATTGGCCGAATGGCTTGAATGGTTCCTGGAGTTTTTCCAAGCATCAATTTTGCCTCCTGCCCAACAGCAAGGACTTTATGTCCCCTTGAATCTTGACGCACGGCTACCACTGAAGGTTCCCGGAGAACTATGCCTTTACCTTTAACGTAAAGCACGGTATTAGCCGTCCCAAGATCAATAGCCAAGTCATTAGAGAGCCAGCCAAACAAAAAATTAAATGGTGAAAACATAAAGAATTCCTTTTATATCAAGCACTCAAATGGTGCTTTTCCTGTTTTATTATATCCTAATAGTCAAGATTCTAACGCCATAAAAACGATGCCTTAGACTTTAAAACTGTGCCTCACAACACCCCCAGACACTCTCGACACGTCAAGCTGACAATCTTACCAAAACTCCCCCTTATTTTCAAGAAATATGGACTCCCCTCCAGAAGAAATCCTTTGAAAAAAGTTGACACTCCCTCAAAAGGCTGGTAAAGAAGCACACCATATGCTTGCACAGAGAATTATATGGGGCTGTAGCTCAGCTGGGAGAGCGCATGACTGGCAGTCATGAGGTCTGGGGTTCGATCCCCCATAGCTCCACCAAATAGATAAAGCACTTAGCTCGTTTGAGTTAAGTGCTTTTTTTATTTTTGATCCTATGTGGGGGTCTTCAAACAACTCACGAACAAGCTGTCACAAGTTTATAAATATCTCAAAACAACCATCACAGAAATCAACACATCACACCTGAAGGAAACAGTATCTCCATTCTTCTAAAAACAAGAACACCTTCAAAAACAAAGACTACTC
>DAOVZA010000044.1 GCA_030635405.1 Desulfocapsa sp. | reverse complement strand
TTATTATTTGCATTCTATTTAAGAAAGTACTAATGTGGTAGCTTTGCTTTTATTTCAAAAGACCTGGGCGTTTTTTATAAAGGTAAAAGCCAGGAATAATCTGGTACTAAGCCCTTTTCCATCAGAACTTGTAATTGCTGTGTGCCATATAGGCTAATACATGAGTGAATGAAGATATGACTACCATATTAATTGTTGATGATGATCTTGGATTACAAAAGATTCTCGAATTTTCATTACAGAAAGAAAAAGATGAATTTCAGGTTCTTTTTGCCAGTAATGGTGAAGAAGCAGTTAAAATTCTAGCTCAGCACCAGATTAGTTTGCTGGTGACCGATATAAAGATGCCTAAAATGGATGGTCTGGCACTTCTTGCTCATATGAGTGTTAACTATTCGGCTACACCATGCATTGTCCTGACGTCGTACAATATCCCAGGATTTGAACAAAAACTCTCCCGTTTAATTTTTCATTTCTTGAAAAAGCCAGTTGATCCCGTAAAGCTTGTCAAATTGATCAAGAAAGGTCTTGAACAGGCAAAAGGAGGGGAGGCGTTAAGTGGAATATCCGTTCCGGGGCTTATGCAGATCATTGAAGCGGAAGAGAAAACATGTTTTCTGGTGATACATTCTGGTGGAGTAAAGCAAGGCGGGATGTATTTCAATGAGGGGGTACTTTACGATTCTATTTGTGGCAAGTTGAATGGTGAAAGAGCAGCATTGCAGCTAATTTCTTTGGAAACAGCGCAGGTAGAATACCGGAAATTACCTCAAAAAAACATTCCTCAACGTATCAAGAGCGGAATGCAGGCATTGATTCTTGAAGCGATGAGGCTCAAAGATGAAGAAGAAGCCTCAGAAGTAGAGAATAAGGAAGACGAGTTTGTTAAACGGGAGGCTTTGTTGACCGAGGGTATAGAACTCTGCGAAGGAATGCATCTTAAGAGAGCGCAAAGCATCCTCTTGCAGGTTGCCTCAAAGGATAGCGATAACATGCTGGCCTGGTTGTGGTTGTCAAGAACAGTGGGCAATATGAAGCAATTACGCGTCGCGTTGACTAAGGCCTATAAACTTGCTCCTAAGCATAAGGATGTCAAGCATGATATTAAAATGTTCAGTCTTGCCGGAAAAGCAGGATTATCTAAGGTACGTCATTGCCCCTACTGTTTTGCGCCGATAGCTGAAAAGGCTACCTACTGCCCTGGTTGTGATGGCGTCCTTGCCATTAGTGAAGATACATTAGAGAGCATGAGTCATAAAGGAAATCCGGAGGAATTTCGTGCAGCCCTTGAGCGCTTTGAGAATGTACTGATAAGAGAGATAAACCTGCCGGTACTTTTCTATGCAGCTCTTGCCTGTCTTCACCTTAAAGACTCTTCGGCAGCCCTTGAATATCTGGAACAATTACAGCAATGCGTCGGGCCGCAGGAAAGTATGTACACAATAACAGTGGAACGTATTGTTGCTTTTATTGCATCCAAACAGGTGGCGGAAGAAATTCATGAAGACCTGAGTGAGGCAGGGCAAATTGCTAAAGAATTCAATGGGTCTGAGGTACAGAAAAAGAAGGTGTTGGTGGTGGAAGACAGCCCGACTACTCGTAAGGTTATTAAAATGACCCTTGAAAGGAATAATTTCATGGTTGTTGAGGCTGGGGATGGTGTCGAGGCTCTTATTAAGATAAATGATGAACAGCCAGACATTATCCTCCTTGATGTAATGCTTCCTAAGCTGGATGGTTATGGAATCCTTTCAGTGCTGAAGAAAAATCCTAAAATGAAGGGAGTTCCTGTGATTATGCTCACCAGCAAAGATGGCTTAAAGGATAAGCTAAAGGGGCGTTTTTCATCGGCTAGTGCTTATCTGACAAAACCCTTTAAACCAGAAGTTTTGATTGAAAAGGTGAATCAATTTATTTAGTCAATTTGGACTATGGACTATTCTTTTTTTAGAGTTGAATGGGTATGATTATGAGTAACAAGAAGATATTGGTGGTGGATGACAGTCCTACCCTGCTAAAAATGACGATTTCAGTCTTAGAGGAAACACAGCTGTATGAAATAGTAACAGCAGTGGATGGCGTAGATGCCTTACAAAAAGTTATCAGTTTCAAGCCTGACCTTGTTTTGCTTGATGTTGTGATGCCTAAAATGGATGGCTTTCAAGTATGCAGAAAGCTGAAAGCATTCCCTAAGACGAAGCATATTCCTGTTATATTGCTGACCAGCAAAAGCCAGAAAGTTGATAAGTTCTGGGGAAAAAAACAGGGAGCTGATATGTACTTGACCAAGCCTTTTGACAAAGAAAACTTACTGGATGCGGTAAGAAAATCTCTTGCTTGAGGGGTCACAGTAATGAAAGCTCAGTCAGAAAATAATCCTGCAAAGAATCCCGCTGCTGCTGAATACGAACTTCAGGATCTTGTAAGACTCATCAATGATGAATTAACAGAAGGCTTGCGTCATCAGAGTGATGATAGTCGCCCAGGTTTTAAAAAAATTGAGATGCAGGATATCGGTCGTCATATCTGCATTGAATTGAGTGGTAACTTAACAGCTGTTCCACTGTCATCAGTGCTTGAAGCAGGAGATCTTGAACTGCTGCAGCCGCTGCCGCTTCTTCCGAGTTGGCTTTCCGGTATCACCAATATTCGAGGTGATATTGTATCCGTTGTCAATCTTTCCCTCTTTCTTGGTCTTGCTGATAAAGCAAGTATTAACAAAAGACCATTTCTTGTTGTGCATGATGATACGATAAAAGTTGCAGTTATCGTGGACAGAGTCATTGGAACCCGTAGCCTGTATCTTCCCCCAAAAGATTCATCAGATCATCAGAAAGAGAGCAGTACAGATGCATTTGTCGCAGGGAAAGCAGTTTACAAAGAACGAGATGGAGAACAGGAAATAGAGCTATTTGATCTGAAAGCTTTTCTTTCATCACCTAAGTTACGAGACGTTACAACCCTTTAGTCTAGTGGTCCTTAAAAGAGGCAATTTATGATGGAAACACAGGAAATGTCAATAATGACAGAACTTATTCAAGAGGTGGAAAGTTATCTGCCGGATATGAATGGTTTCCTGGGTGTGCTGGCTAAGGACAGTAGCAACGTTAATCAGGAGAGTCAGCAGGAACTGCACCGCATGACACATACCATCAAAGGTGCTGCTGCGATGATACAACTTGATGACCTGAGTAAAAGTGCAGCTCTGATGGAAGACGTGCTGGACGAGATTTTTGCTGGAAAACGGTCATGGGACGGCAATCTCATAGAGGCCATGACTGACACTGTTTTAAATATCGGTTCCTACTGTGCTGACGTGCATGAGGGTGAGACAGATGGTTCTGAACTTTATCGTATAACACGTGAAGCTTTTAAAGGTGAAATCGCTGAAGAGGTTTTCACCGTTCCTGTGAGTATTGATGATGATCTGGGTCAGCAGGATGAAGATCTTCTCGAGCTTCTGTCTGATGACGAAACCGATGATTCCATGAGTGTCTTTTTTCAGCCGGTAGCTGATGAAGAAGAGACAGAAGCTGAAGATGATCTTGCCTTACTCCTGGGCGTTGCTGAAAGTGATTCCGATGATGCAGATCTGGAAACATTGCTGGGTATGGAGAGTGATAATCCCAGTGAGTCAAATCCTGAAGAAGTCATAGAAGAGGAAGAGTCGGGTCAAGATGAACCTGTAGAGCCGGATTATTCTTTTATGGCAGGCGGTATTGATCCCGAATTACAAGAACTCTTCAACGAGGAAGCTGAAGAACATCTGGAAAATATCAGCAGGCAGCTTAATGAGCTCTCATCAATTGTAACTGAACGTACCGCTGTAACAGATGAGTTTCGTGACAAGCTGCATTCTCTCAGGCGTTCAGTACACACTTTAAAAGGTGCAGCAGCTGTTATTGGAATAGAGCCGGTGGCTAAATGGGGCCATGACTTTGAAGACTTTCTTGATAATCTCCATGATGAATCCAATACGATATCACCTGCTAGCCTCGCAGCCATGCAGGATGGGGCAGACATCCTTGAACAGATAGCACTTGATCCGAGTGTGAATGTTGACACCGAAATACGTAATCTGCAAAACCTTTTTCCAACCATTATGGCCGAGGGTTTGGCAGGTGATGAAAAAAATATTGAGAAAGAAGAAACCCAACAATCCATAGAACGATCTGTACCTGAAGAATTACTTCCTGAAAAGAGTGAACCTGAAGTTCCCAAAGAGCAGAGCCGTCAGGAAAGTGCCTGGCAGCAGCCAGCGGAAGCTGATTCAATAAGAAAACATATCTTTGGCATGAGCAGGACAACTTCAGGTGAATCTGTTGCGAAACCTGTTACGCCAATTCAGATTAGCAGTTCGGCAAATAGTCAAAAGAAAACTGCAAAACGAATGCTTCGGGTTGGTAGTGAGAAGATCGCAGAACTCATGGGGTTGAGTGGTGACCTTGCTGTAAATCTTACAACGTTTGAGAAATCTGCAACATCCATGCAGACAGGTCTTGATGAATTTGAAATAACCCTGCAGCGTCTTAGAAATATTGTTTCCACATTGGAGACTGGCTTTAAGCAGGAACTAATCCCGGATTTTGGAGCCACTGTTTCAGCTCAGGACGAGCATGGTGCAACGGATGAATTTGATTCGCTGGAGATAGATCGTTATTCCGACCTGCAGGTTATATTAAACTCGCTGAATGAGACTGTCACCGATCTTGAGTCAATCAGGGAACAGGACCTCAGTACTGCGCAGGATTCGTGGCAGCAAGCAGTTTCCAAACAGAGAAGGATAGTGGGAGAAACGCAAGGGGCGGTTGTCTCTATTCAGATGACACCCTTTTCCACACTTAGCAATCGATTGTACAAGACTGTTCGTGAATCGGCAAAAGCCACTGGAAAAAAAGTAAGACTGCTTATTGACGGCAGTACTCTGAAGATGGATAGCCATATCTGGAATGTCCTGGTGGATGCCCTGATGCATCTGCTGCGTAACTGTGTTGACCATGGTGTTGAGATGAGTACGCAGCGTCAGCTTGCCGGTAAACCAGAGCAGGGTACCATTCGTATCAGTTGTTTTCGTCAGGGAAGTCGTTTTGTCCTGCGTCTTTCAGATGATGGTGCCGGACTTGACTATGATGCAATACGAAACAAGGCACGGGATTTGTATTCAGACAGCGATGTCGCTTTGATGGATGATGCAGCGTTGGCTGCTCTTATTTTTAAACCGGGTTTTTCCGTACGATCAGAAGTTACTTCAATGTCTGGACGTGGTGTTGGAATGGATGTGGTCAGAAATGCACTCGACCAGTTGAACGGGGCGATTGAAGTATCTGCCTCTCAAGGAGAAGGGACAGAGTTTGTTCTCTCCATGCCAATTGCCGTGGCTCAGTTACCGGCTCTGATGGTGATGTTTGGAGAACAGCAGTTTGCCGTTCCCATGCGTGACGTGACGAGTGTTCTTCGATTATCAGCTGAAGAACTAACGAAGAATACATTTGAAGTGGATGATGAATCCTTTCCTCTGTTAAGACCTGCTGAAATCCTTCGTTTAAAACCTCCCGTTGCTTCAAGTGAACGTAGAAATGGCGCAAGTCGTTCTTCACTTGCTTTTGCTGTTGAAACATTTGGCAGGCGCGGAATAATGGTGGCTGATGCCATCATTGGTCAAAAGACCGTGGTTTTTAAAAATCTTGGTTCGCATCTGCAGAGTACTCCCTGTGTCGCTGGTGTTACAATTATGGGTGATGGTAGTCTGGTGCCCATTTTGCAAACTGAAGATCTTTTCAATCGGGTAGAAAGTGTTGACTCGCAAACTGATAGGTCTGTTTCATTGGCAGGTGATGCTGGAAAGGTACTTGATATTCTTATTGCCGACGATTCCATCAGTGTGAGAAAGGTGCTTGGGAACTTTATTACATCTCAGGGCTGGCATCCAATAGTTGCCCATGATGGTGCTGATGCCATGGTCAAAATTAAGGAAAAGACACCGGATCTCATTATTCTTGATATTGAAATGCCGAATATGAATGGCTTTGAAGTTTTGCAGGCCCTGCAGTCGCAAACAGCGTATCGGGATATTCCTGTTCTAATGTTGACTTCAAGAAGTGCTGATAAATATAAGGAAAAGGCTGCGGGCTTAGGTGCCAGCGGTTTTGTCACTAAGCCATTTAAAAATGCTGAACTTATTTCTCTGATCAGCGGTTTGACCAGTCAAACTCCGCAAAAGGATTCTGAACAGTAATGGAAAAAATTTATTTATTAGAATCTGGGGACTATTTTCTTGGGATTGATAGTGCTGCCATAGTTAGAATAATGGACAGGAACAGCTGTAGGGAAAGTCAACTTGGTGATGATACGCCCCTGCTATTACCCGCATCTTTTTTTGATCAGTACCCTGCTATTACTCCTGAGTCAGAGTTTGTCGTAATTGAGATAGTAAACGGTGCGACTACACTATTTTTACTATTTGATAGGATTGTAGAGGAGATAGCAGCTCCTCAATACTTTGAATCCATTCCTCTGCTTTATCCTGATTTTGCAAGGCGTTGTTGTCCTCAGATAATGACTCATGATGCAAAACCGGTTCTGCTGCTCGATGGAGCAGGATTAGAAGATGTACGCAGGCAACTTGGAGATGATAATGGCTCACTCTCTCTCGGGGCATTATTGGGTGAAAACCATGAGGAAATCGTAGTGGAAGCAGTACCTGTTCCGCCTGTCATCCAAGAAAAGATTGTAGAACCTGTGGCGGTACTTGATGATATGATATTTGGAGAAATTGTTTCCTGGACAATCGATGTGTTTCTTAGACGTCTTGATGATACAAAGGTCACCCTGAGTGTCGGGGAGATTCCTGAAAAACACATAGAGCCAAAACAGTTGCAGCTAATGGACAAGATAGCAATTCAGAAAATTATTGATCAGACTGTCCAAAGGTGTGAGGACTTTTATGACGCTTCTTTTGTGTGCTTGAGTAATACAATCACTGGTGTGAAATCATGATGCAGAACACACCAAAAGAGAAGGTTGTTGCCTTGAGAATCACTCAACAGGAACATGATGAGAATAACAAACGGTTTTTTCTTCTGACTGCATCTCAGGTGGAAGAAGTGTTGTCCGATAGCATTACGATGCGAGTTCCCTTTGCCCCTCCATTTCTTGCAGGCATGACTCTCTGGCGCGGTCATCTGCTGCCGGTTATCGATATTCAGAAACGTTTTTCTTTCTCAGTCCCTGAAGGTGACACTGCGTTTCGATATATTGTTGTTCGGACAGGAGGTACAGATATGTCAAGTGACGAAAAAATCATTCGCTGTGTTTTACGGGTTTCTGAGTCTATTCGTCCAATTGATGTTCCGGATGTCAGCGAAGTTATCAGAAGTGAGGATATCACTATTGAATCATCACTGGTCAGGGGATTATTTCGCTGTGCAGATGATGTGTATATTGTACCTGATTTAGTTTCTATTTTACAAAATTGATAAATAATAAGAGTTAAAATACCACACAAATTATATTTTATTTCGAGAAGTTATTAACAGGAGAGTCACCATGGCAGTAAACGAAAAACAAGATAAAAAGAAAAAAACCACAGGGGTTGGCATCAGAACCAAATTGCTTTTTTGGCTGTTGCTTATTGCTCTAGTTCCGATGGCTGTAATTGGAGCTGTTGGTTATTCTCTTTCTTCAAGCTCCCTTGAAAAACAGTCCTTTGATAATCTTGAGTCGATGTTGAATTTGCAAAAGCAGACTTTAGAGGATTATTTTTTAGAGCGTACCAGGAATCTCGAAAATCTTGTTGATGATGTGCAGATTCTTAAAGAAAAAGAATTTGCCAAGATGGCAGCTATTAAGATTCAGAAAGAAAAACAAGTGAGCTCCTTTTTTGAATTGCGTTTTCGCGATATCGCAACTTTCGTCGCCGATCCACAGCAACAGAAAGCATTTACAGCACTGTCTTCATCAAACGTATCTCAGTCTGTACAGGAAAAATACTCTTCTTATTTTAATGGATGGCTCAAAAATCAAGGCCTTGGTTCTCTAATAATGACGGGGAATAATGGCCGTGTAATCTATTCAACCGATAAGGATATAAAAAAAGGTGCTTCTTTAACGAAAAAAGCTGGAACTCCTGAGCTTGCTGCCTATGAAAAAGGAAAGAAAAATCTGGGATTCACTGATTTCAGCAGATCTTCATTGAGGAAAGATTCGCCGGCGGCATATTTTTCAGCCCCAGTGAAACAGGGGAAACAAACTCTTGGAGTTATCTTGTTTCGTCTACCCAACAATGCCTTTGCAGAAGTTATGCAGGATCGTACCAGTCTTGGAGAAACAGGTGAGGCTTATATGGTGGGGCCTGACGGTATGTTTCGTTCTGATTCAAGATATTTTGAAGAATCGACTCTGATCAGACAGGACTTTCTAGTTGATACTGAAAGTGTTGCTGAAGGGCTGGCCGATATTTCAGGTGAACGGGTTATTATTAATTATCGTGGAGAGTATGTCCTTTCTTCATATATGCCAATATCTGTTGAAGGGTTGTCCTGGGTGTTAATCGTTGAGATTGATCAAGTGGAGGCTATGACACCAAGGCAGAAAGGTGAGGAGTCCGATTACTTTGCCGTCTATGCTAAGAAGTACGGGTATCCAGATCTTTATCTGCTTGAGCCTGATGGCTATATTTTCTATTCCGCTGCACATCATGGCGATTATCGAACTAATATTTTGACGGGTGAATTTAAGGATACGTCCTTCTCAGAAACTGTAAAGACGGTATTGGAAGACAAAAAAATGGTGATAAGTGATATCAGCCATTATCAGGCGGCCGACAATGAAGCCGCTTCATTTCTTGCCATGCCTTTTTTGCAGGATGATCAGGTTTCCATGATCGTTGCTCTAAGATTACCCATTGATCAGATCAATGCAATTATGGCAACACGTGGTGGTTTAGGAGGCTCTGGTGATTCGTACCTTGTTGGAAGCGATAAGCTCTGGAGGACAGAATCGTTACAGGCTAAGAGTCACAATATAGAGTCAACATCTCTTAATCCCAAGCTTAAGGTCGATACAAAACCAGTACGGGAAGCTCTGGCAGGTAAAAGTGGTACTGGTATTACAGTAAACGGTTTTGGTGATACGGTTCTGGCCTCCTGGAAACCTTTTTCATTTCAGGAGTTGAATTGGGCAATTGTCAATGAAGTCAATCAGGCAGAGGTTTCAAAACCTGTAACAAAACTTTTAAAGACCAGTACCCTTCTTGGCGTAGGTGGTGTTGTTGCTGTTCTTCTTCTTAGTTTTCTTGTATCAGGCGGTATCACCAGACAGGTTGGAGCCATTATGGGTGCTATGGCAAAGGTTGAGACCGGTGACTATGATACAAAAGCAGAAGTTATCAGCAATGATGAACTTGGTACCATGGCGTCATCCTTCAATGAAATGATTGGTACGACTAAAGATCTGATTGTCAATCGTAAGGAAGAGCATGATCAGCTGCAGGAATCCATTATGGAACTGCTCATGGAAATCTCCGGAATATCAGACGGTGATATGACTGTCCGGGCAACTGTGCATGAAGATGCAACTGGTACTGTGGCCGATTCTTTGAATATGATGCTTGAAGAATTGAGTCTGGCCATCGGTAAGATTAAAAACTATTCTGAAGAGGTTGGGGTAACTGCTAATAGTCTTAGTTCTTCCACCGATAAACTGGCTGCACGAAGTGATTCTCAGGCTGAGCTTGTAACGGGTGCCGTGAGTGAGATTAACCGAATGACCGACGCTATTGGTGAGGCAGCGATGCAGGCGCATGCATCT
>DAOVZA010000373.1 GCA_030635405.1 Desulfocapsa sp. | reverse complement strand
TAGAATCCATTGCAGATAGCCTGCAATACATTTCCTACACCCATCCACGTGATTTTGTTCAGGCGATGGCCAGGGCATACGAGCAGGAAAAGAGCCCGGCAGCAAAGGATGCCATGGCTCAGATTCTGATTAATTCACGGATGGCAGCCATGGGACAACGTCCAATCTGCCAGGATACAGGCATTGTTACCGTATTCTTAAGAATTGGCATGGAATGTCGTTTTGACCCCACCGTGAGCATTCAGGAACTTGTAGACGAGGGAGTACGAAGAGCTTACACCAATAAAGACAATCCACTTCGAGCATCTGTTCTGGCCGACCCTGCTGGAAAAAGGATCAACACCAAAGACAATACTCCTGCGGTTATTTATACTGAGCTGGTACCCGGCACAACAGTTGATATTCGAATTGCTGCAAAGGGAGGCGGATCTGAAAACAAGAGTAAATTCGTCACCCTCAACCCCAGTGACTCAATAGTTGACTGGGTTGTGCGCACTGTCCCCACCTTAGGTGCAGGCTGGTGCCCACCCGGAATTTTAGGCATCGGAATTGGCGGCACCGTGGATAAAGCCATGGTTCTTGCCAAGGAATCCTTAATGCAGCCCGTCGACATTCAGGAACTGATCAAAAAAGGGCCCGACAATACCATTGAAGAATTGCGGCTTGAAATATACAACAAAGTAAACGACCTTGGAATCGGCGCTCAGGGCCTTGGTGGACTCACCACCGCACTTGATGTGAAGATACTTGATTGCCCGACACATGCAGCATCTCTTCCCGTTGCCATGATCCCCAATTGTGCCGCCACCAGGCATATTCATTTCACTCTTACCGGTAGCGGTCCAGCTCATTTCAAACCACCACGCATTGAAGACTGGCCTCAAATTGAATGGGAAATGGGGGATAGCATAAAACGTGTACAGCTTGATGGCATAACTCCTGAAGAGATCGCAACCTGGAAAACTGGAGAGACCATCCTCTTAAATGGCACTATCCTCACAGGCCGTGATGCAGCTCATCGCAGAATTCAAAGTTTTCTGAAGGAAGGGAAACCATTTCCTAATGGAGTTGATTTTAAAGGAAAATTCATCTATTACGTTGGCCCCGTAGATCCCGTGAACGATGAGGCCGTTGGCCCTGCTGGCCCCACAACCTCCACTCGCATGGACAAATATACCAGGATGATGCTCGAAGAAACAGGCATCATCGGTATGATCGGAAAATCAGAGAGAGGAGACGCCACCATCGATCTTATTCGTGAGCATGGCGCAGTGTACCTTATGGCCGTTGGAGGCGCAGCCTACCTCGTATCCAAAGCGATCAAAAAGGCACGAGTAGTGGCCTTTGAAGATCTTGGCATGGAGGCAATCTATGAATTTGAGGTTGAAGACATGCCCGTCACGGTGGCCGTTGACAGCCGTGGCGAATCGGTTCACAAAACAGGCCCTGCTCTTTGGAGCCAGAAAATCCGAGACTACAGAAAAAAAGGATAACACCTGTTGTGTTGTATCCGCACTTGTCGCCACTGAGGAGATTTTATCTCCTCAGCAACAGTTCCCTCAATCTTACACTCATTGAAAATACATATTATGACAACACTTGCCAATAAACTCAATAATGCCCTTGAAATAACAGCGGGATGCACAGAACCGGCTGCCATTGCCTTCTGTGCAAGTTTCGTAGGAAAGTATCTCGACGACACTCCTCAAGAAATAGTTCTACAAATCGACCAGCGTACCTATAAAAATGCCTTTGGTGCAGGAATCCCACGAGCGGGTGAATTACGCGGCAGTGAATGGGCCTTACTCTTTGGTTTTGTCATGGCCTGCCCGGAAAAGCGCCTTTCAATCTTCTCCGGACTGGATGAAGAAGCCATTGCCAAGGCTGAAACTATTCATAAACTGGATATCCTGAGCGTTGAACTGATCGAAACCAGCTCTCTGCTAATAGCAGTTTCAGTGAAAGGAGCCGTTAATCACGTTGAAGCACGTATTGAAGGTGGACACACCAAGGTGACGAGTGTCACACTAAACGGCAAGGATATTGATATCGGAGGAGAAAGGCCTCCAATATCAATATCAGAATCCCAACCCTTTGAAGATGACACATATGAGTCCAAAAACTGGCCTTTGATGATCGAAGAATGCTACACAGACCAAACCCTTCAGACCACCGTTCGCCAGGGAATTGCCTATAATATGGCAGCAGCCTTACATGGTCAAAAATATGTCAAGAGCGGTAATGGATCGGATTCTCTGGTGATGGGTGCCATCTATGCAAGAATGCACGGTGATCCTATTCCCATAATGAGTTGCGCAGGGTCGGGAAACAAGGGACTGACCTGCATGATTCCTGTGGTCAGCTATTGCAGAGACCTTGGACTTGGCGAAGAACTAGAAATTAAGGGCGTACTTGTCGCAGTTCTTCTCACCAGCCTGATAACTTCACGTTTCGGTGAAGTCTCTTCAGTTTGTGGCGCCCAGTACGCTGCAGGTGCTGGTGTAATTGGCGGACTGCTCTATTTAAAAGATAAACTGGAACTCTTTGATGGGGCCTACAACAACTTTATCTCTGCCATCGGTGGAGGGTTCTGTGATGGTGCCAAGGGAAGTTGTTCCATGCGTGGCAATGTTGCGGTGAGCACGGCAATCACATCCATTAATCATGCTGAAAATGGATTTCTGGTATCGGGCCGTGATGGGTTTCTTGGCGACACCTTCCATGAGACACTTGATCATCTCACCCAGTACAATCCACTTATTGCAAAGTTTGAACGTGAAACCATAGAAATCTTACGCAACAAATAGATTTCTCTTTCTTTAATTTGACATTAACCAAATAATTATGTAGAAAGTCAAAGCACTTAAGCTATAAAATCCTTCCTGACAGTCATGTCATCATATTTAAAAACTTTTTGAGAAATTTTATGAAAAAAATTATCTTTGTTACCCTGAGTTCAGTTTTGCTGATCACCAACAACCCAGCTGTGGC
>DAOVZA010000138.1 GCA_030635405.1 Desulfocapsa sp. | reverse complement strand
TCTCCAGATGGTTCTGCGTGAAGACGTAATCTATCGCCATCAGCAAGTTCTTCTTTAAGGGTGATCTTTCCATACAACCTGTTATCAAATCCCTTCACCTGTCCGAGCCTACCGAGATAATCACCCATACTGCCGGAATGATGTGGCGTGATGGCTCCAGCTGGTTGTGGTGAAAAGAAATAACCGGGCGATGTCTTTCTACCCATGGCACGATTGCTGAGCAACGTAGCCTGTTTTAATGCCTCTGGAAACGTTTCTTCCGTCGCATCCATAACGAGACGATAGGCACGAACGATATGTGAAACGTAGTGGGCAGATCGTAAACGACCTTCTATTTTTAATGAGGCAACACCTGCCGCCTTCAGAGCAGGAACCGCTTCTAGTGCAGAAAGGTCATTCATTGAAAACAGGTACTGTCCTTTTCCTCCGGACTGCTGTTGTCCCTTTTTCCTATAATTCTGTTTCTTTTTGGATCTGGAAGATGATTGGCCACCTCTTTTATTGGTCCAGCTATAGTGACGTCGACATGGCTGGACGCATTTACCACGCAATCCACTTTTGCCACCTAAAAAGGAGGAGAAGAGACAAAGGCCTGAATAGGAAAAGCACATGGCTCCATGAACAAAGACTTCTATTTCAACTTCACTCTTCTGGCATAGAATTTCTATTTCTTTAAGAGTAAGTTCTCTGGCAAGAACTACTCTTTCAAAACCCATGGTTTGGAAACCTGAAAGAGCATCTGAATTGTTGGCAGACAGTAAAGTTGAGGCATGAATTGGAATATTAGGAAAATACTCACGTATTATACGAACAAGACCAATGTCCTGAACAATTAATCCGTCGGTTTCCATTGCCTCAAGCATGGCAAGGGTCTCTATTGCCGAAGAAAGGTCCTGTTCTCTAACCAGACTATTAGCAGCAAGATAGATCTTCTTTTCATTTTCATGGCAGTATTTAACCATGGAATATATCTCTTCAAGACGAAGATCACGAGCCAAATTGCGGGCATTTAGAGCAGGTGCGCCGACATAAACAGCATCAGCGCCAGCATCCATCGCTGCAAGGAAGTTTTCTGTATTACCAGCAGGTGCCAGGAGTTCCATATGATTTTATTGTAAATAAGTGAATTGAAATAAAAGAAATACTAAATCTTGATTTAACCTAAAACAAATCAGTCATTATCTTTTAAAATAACCTGGTCCTGGTCACCTGTTTCGGTGACCATTACCTGTATCCGTTCATGAGATCTTACTGTGGTTTTAAGACCAACATAATCTGCCTTGATTGGTAATTCTCGTTGGCCGCGATCTACAAGTATTGCAAGTTGAACGCTTCTGGGACGACCATGATCCATTAGTGCCTCAAGGGCTGCACGAATGGTTCGACCAGTAAAAAGTACATCGTCCACAAGGATAATATCCTTGCCCTCTACTTCAAAGCTGATATCAGTTGTTTTAACAACTGGATTCTGGGTAACAAGACTCCAATCATCTCGGTATAGATTTATATCAAGAGTTCCATAAGGGACAAGTTGAGAAGTCTGTTTTTTGATAATCTCCCTTATTCTTTCAGCGAGAAAAACACCGCATGTATGAATACCTACAATTGCAAGGTTATCAGGACTATGGTTTTTTTCTAGCACCTGAATACTGATTCTATTAAGAGCAAGAGAAATTTCATCGCTGGTTAAGAGTACACTGCTTTTCATTATAATCCTTTAGTACGAGTCCAGAAAAAATCTATTCCTTTTACATTCACTCTATTGATTGCTTCAGGAAATGCTTCACATTCTGCTGCAAAAACTTTATCAGCAATAGTATCGGGTGTGTCATCATAATCAAGAACTACTGGCTGTTGAAAAATAATTGGGCCATCATCGTAGATTTCATTAGCAAAATGCACAGTACAGCCACTTACCAGACAGCCTCTTTTCATCACCGCTTTATGTACTCTTGAGCCATAAAAGCCATCACCGCAAAATGCAGGAATCAAAGATGGATGGATATTAATAACAGCCCTGTTTAAAGATGCCGGTGGTGTGTACAATTTCAGATATCCTGCAAGTGCAATTATATCTACATCATACTCTTTTAAAATTGTATTGATGGCATCATTATCCTTGGCATGAAATGCTGGATAACCATATTTCTCAGCCTTACTCAACCCGAGTACTCCAGCAACATTTGAGATGACAACCTGAATCTCTGCCTGAAGCGTTCCAGCATGAATGCGTTCATGAAAATTATCAAGAGTTCTTCCACTGCCAGAGAGCAGCACTGCCATTTTCAACATGACATTTCCTTTCTATTTGAAAAAATCATTTGCATCCACATCAACTTTCTCAAGCCATGCAGAAATAGTTGTGTCATAAACAGAAGTTAACTTGAAAACCTTTGCTGCCAGACGAAACCTTGTCTTCAATGTTGTGTTGCCAGTCTCTTTGATTTCTTTTAAAACCTGATCATAATCTGCAGGATCAACAATGACGGTCACATCATTAAAATTCTTAGCAGATGCGCGGAGCATTGTGGGGCCACCAATATCGATGTTTTCAATTGCATCGGCAAGGCTACAATTTGGATCAGCAATGGTTTTTTCAAAGGCGTAAAGATTAACAGCAATAATATCGATATTTTTCAATCCATGCTCTGCGCACTGTTTTTGATGATCTTTATTGGCACGCTGATTTAGAATTCCACCATGTACCTTAGGATGTAATGTTTTCACACGACCATCAAGCATTTCTGGAAATCCGGTAAATTCAGAAACATCCATAACATCTATTCCTGATTCTCTGATTTTAGCTGCAGTTCCGCCGGTGGAGAGTATTTCAACACCAAGATCTGCGAGTTCTTTTGCAAAACCTTCAATGCCTGACTTGTCTGTTAAACTGATTAAAGCTCTTTCAACTTTGCTCATTACATTTCCTTTGGTAGATATTCACCAGTGATAGTTTTTATTTATTCATCGTTACGAACAAACTTTTTTATTTTCCGTCGATCACGTTTTCCAGGCCTTTTTGATGGCATGGACTGTCCAGCATAAAAAAGAGAGCGCTCCTGTTTCTTCTTTTCTCTAGTTGCTATAGATGACTCGGTTTCTTCATACAACGTTTGGGCAATTTTGGCAGGCCCTCTTCGACTGGAAATAGCGAGTACAATAACCGTTTGTTCCACCTGCCCTTTATGGATACGTATCATGTCACCAATTGCGACAGGTTTTGATGGTTTACAACGCTGATCGTTTAAGAAAGCTTTTCCACCAGATGCAGCTTTTGAGGCCAGACCTCTTGTTTTAAAAAAACGAGCGGCCCATAGCCATTTATCAATTCTAACCTGCTCTTGCTTGTCATCCATTTCGTGTTCCTATTTCCTGTGTAGCTAGACTTTTTAAAAAAATGAAGCATTAATTTACACTGAAAACTGAGAAATTCATATAAAAAGATGCTTATAGATTGCTCAGCATAGCCATTACGCGCTAATTCCTCCATTTGAAACTTGTCGAACAAGGGAAAAAAGGGTAAAGAATGCACACCACATAACCGTATTAAATCAGTTTTCTCATAATAGGATCAAAAATGCTTGTAAAAGACCTTCTTCAAAGTCATAAAACCACATTTAGTTTTGAATTTTTCCCACCAAAAGAAGATGCTGCTGCGGAGCGTCTCCTTGGAACTATATCCAACCTTATGCCTCTTGGGCCATCCTATGTGAGTGTTACCTACGGTGCTGGCGGAACGACCAGAGACAGAACTCATGACCTGGTAGTTAAAATCAAAGAACAGACTGATATAACCGTTGTATCACATCTTACCTGTGTTGGAAGCAGTCGTTCAGAAATGCATTCGATTCTTGAGAAATATCAGGAAGCTGGTATCGAAAATATACTTGCCCTTCGCGGTGATCCTCCTAAGGATCAAAAAGACTTTGTTGAACCTGCTGATGGTTTTGCTTATGCCGCTGATCTTGTAGCCTATATCAAGAAGCATTTCCCTCAGATGTGTGTTGGTGTGGCCGGCTTTCCAGAAGGCCATCCCTCAACTCCCAATCGTCTTCAGGAAATCGATTACTTAAAGACAAAGGTTGATGCTGGTGCCGACTATATAGTGACGCAACTCTTTTTTGAAAATAGAGATTACTACGATTACTGCGAACGTTGTATAATAGCTGGCATTAATGTTCCCAATATTGCTGGAATTATGCCGGTCAGTACTAAAAGTGGATTAATAAGAACTGCTGAACTTGCTGGTGGTGCTAGAATTCCAGCACGACTGTTAAAGGCTGTTTATAGAGCCGAAGACGATTCGTATGTTGAAAAAGTTGGTATCCACTGGGCCACTGAACAAATTCGTGACCTGGTTGACAATGATGTTCGTGGTATTCAATTCTTCACACTTAACTCCTCTCTTGCCACGCAGGAAATTTATAACTCCTTAGGTGTTCGTGATTCAACCCAACTTCGATAAACTCCACAATGAAAATTCAGTCCGTAGGGATTAAAGACATACAAATACCTGTTCGTATCCGTGAAAAAAACGGCGGTTTACAGAACAGTGTGGCAACGGTCTCTTTACAGGTAAGCGTACCTGGGAAATATAGAGAAAGCTGTGTCCCTACATTTACCCACGTGCTGAACAAATACATGGATGATCTTAGCGTCAGTAACTTTCCAAAACTCTTGTCAGAAGTAAAGAATAAACTCAGTGCTGAAAGTGCTCGGGTAGTCATGTCTTTCCCCTATTTTATAGAAAAAAAAGCTCCTGTTTCTGAAACCAGAAGTCTCATGGAGTATGACTGTAGCTTTACTGGTGTTGTCGGAATAGGAAATGAGTTCATACTCTCTGTTATTGTACCAATTACAACCCTTTGTCCATGCTCTAAGGAGATCAGCGAAGCAGGAGCGCATAATCAGCGTGCAGAAGTAACGTTGAATGTGAAATTCAAGAAATTTATATGGGTTGAGGATTTAATCCGTATGATTGAAGATTGTGCGTCCTGTGAACTCTGGGCCTTACTCAAACGCCCTGACGAAAAATACGTCACAGAACGTGCCTATGAAAACCCAATGTTTGTAGAAGATGTGGTACGAAAAGTTGCAGTCTCAGCTCTTGATAATTCTAATATCACTTGGTTTTCAGCAAGTGTCGAAAGCTTTGAATCTATTCATAAACATAGTGCCTATGCCTATGTTGATTCCAATGAAATCCGCTGACAGAAAGAATTTACTTTCTCTGAACATACTTTAAAAAAGCTTGTAAAAACTTCCCAACGTATTAATAGATCAACAGTAATAGATATTATCGGGTAGAATTAGCCTACCTGTAAAACTCAACCTAGACTCTCAAGGAGATACCGTGAAATTTATTTCAAAAATCATCATGACCGCGGCAGCATTGTCTTTGCTGGCGACTCCGGTTCTTGCTGAAAAAACAGTTAAATGGAAACTGGCCATGACCTGGCCCTCAACTCTTACTCCGCTTGCCTCTCCCCCTATTCAAGTTGCAAAAATGGTTGAAGAGATGAGTGGTGGTAAATTCATCATCAAAGTTGAAGGAAAAGAGAAGCATAAAGCTCCTCTTGGAATTCTTGACATGGTTAAAGGCGGCCAGTATCAAATGGGCCATAGTGGATCCTACTACTGGAAAGGAAAGGACCTCTCTACTATCTTTTTCACCACTCTTCCATTTGGTATGACCACTGCTGAGCAATACGCATGGTTTTACTATGATGATGGTATGAAATACATGCAGCAGGTTTATGACCGCTTTGATGTTCTGAATTTCCCTGGTGGTAATACTGGTGTTCAGATGGGTGGTTGGTTCAAAAAAGAAATCAAGTCTCTTGAAGATCTTAAAGGGCTGAAAATGCGTATCCCCGGTCTTGCCGGTGAAGTTTTTGCTAATCTTGGTGTTAACGTAACGAATATCCCTGCTGGCGAACTTTATACTTCTCTTGATCGTGGTACCATCGATG
Source organism: Desulfocapsa sp. (assembly GCA_030635405.1). Next base: position 388 of record DAOVZA010000138.1, on the reverse strand, counting down.
CTCTTGAGTGGGTTGGTCCTGGTATGGATATCAAAATGGGTTTTCACAAGGTTGCACCATTCTATTATACTGGATGGCATGAACCAGCTTCTGAAATGCAGTTTATGATCAACAAACGCGCATTTGGAAAACTTTCCCCTGAAAACCAGGCAATTCTCAAAACTGCTATGAAAGCAGCTGCAGCTGATATGTATTATGAAAACTTTGCAGCTTCTGCCAACGCCTGGGAAAAAATGATGACTGACTTTCCAAATATTAAAGTGAAAACTTTACCTTTATCAGTTATCAAAGTTATGACACGGTCGATGATGCCAGGAAAGCTTTTGAGCAAAACTACCTGTACATCATCGAACTGGCGTCAGACGTCAACATGTATCACAACAACTAT
>DAOVZA010000170.1 GCA_030635405.1 Desulfocapsa sp. | reverse complement strand
TGACGTAACATCAGTCAATAAAGAGAAAGAACAGCTTCAACGATCAAAAAAAATGGAAGCCATAGGTCTGATGGCTGGTGGTGTTGCCCATGACCTGAACAATATCCTTTCAGGAATCATAGGTTATCCTGAGTTGCTATTGAAAACGTTGCCAGGAGATAGTGATTTAAGAAAACCTCTTGCTGCAATTCATGAATCAGGTCAAAGAGCTGCAACTGTGGTTGCAGATTTGTTGACTGTTGCAAGGGGTGCCGCCAGTATAAGAGAATCCCAGGATCTCAATAAGATCACTAGCGAATATATAAATTCCCCTGAGTGCGAAAACCTGAAGAGACTGTATCCAAGTATAAGGTATGATACTCAATTTAAGGCTGTTAAGTCTGTTATTTCCTGCTCTCCTGTACATGTGAAAAAATGTCTTATGAACCTTGTTATTAATGCAGCTGAAGCTATGGCTGATATAGGAACTGTAACCCTTTCAACTTTTAACACATCTGTCGATGATATCAGGGGGGGTAAATATGGTATTTCGGCAGGAGAGTATGTGGTGCTAAGTATTCAGGATACGGGATCTGGGATATCGGACGCAGACTTGAAGCGTATCTTTGATCCATTTTATACTATGAAAAAGATGGGAAGAAGTGGTACCGGACTTGGATTAGCTGTGGTTTGGAATACTATGGAAGATCATGATGGGAAGGTGTTGGTGGAAAGCAGTGAGAAGGGGACATGCTTTTATCTCTACTTCCCAGTGAAGAATGATAAAGAAATTGTTCAATATGAGGATGATAACAAAGAAGTAAAGTCAAGTAACGGAGAGCATTTACTGGTGGTGGATGACGAGTTGCAACTAAGAAATATAGCTAGTCAGATGCTCGAATCCTGTGGGTATGTTGTTGATTGTGTGAGCTCAGGTGAGTCGGCGATTGCATTTGTAAAAGATAACCCTGTTGATCTGATAGTGCTGGATATGTTGATGGAACCTGGCATAAATGGATACCAGACTTACAAAGAAATTCTAGAAAATTATCCTGATCAAAAGGCAATTATTGTAAGCGGTTTTTCTGAGAGTGATGATGTGAGAGCAACGCTTAAACTAGGAGCTGCTGGTTATATCAAAAAGCCCTATTCGATGTCTCAACTGAGTAAGGTGGTTGGGAAGGCATTGCTTAACTGATTTACAATGGACTCTGATTGCTTGTGGCGTGTTTATTAAGTCTTAGCCGCCGCAAGTAATCCGAATGGTTTCTGCTTTTTCACTGATTCCTTTTTTAAGGACTTCATGGTTATAGGCGGCAATCACATCGCGTCGCTTTAACATTCCCACAACCCATTTATTCTCTAAATCCTCGACAACCGGAATCTCTTCAATTCCTTTCACATCAAAGAGTTGCATCGCAGTATAGAGGGAATCATCCGGTGTAAGCATGATTACATCTCTACTGCAAATACCTCCCACCAGATAACAGACCCGCTCTTCTTCAGCTCTGTGCAGGATATTTTTCACATCCTGCATGGAAATAATACCAGTCATTCTGCCCGAATCATCAACAACAGGAAAATAGAAGCTGCTTTTTGCCATCCTGAATATTTCAAGAAGGTGATTGATGTTGGCACGTTCTGAAATGAAATCAACATCCTCTGTGATCGCCTTACCAACACGGACAGACTTCATGATGGCAGCTTCACGTCCCTCGTGGATATCGATTCCTTCACGAGTAAAATCTACTGTATCGATGGAGTCATGGCTGAATTTTTTGGAGACCATTACACCAATGATTGAGGTTAGCATAATGGGAATAATGATGAGGTAATTACCTGTCATTTCAAAAAGAAGAAAGATCGCGGTCATGGGTGCGTGAGTTGAAGCGGCAAGAAAAGCTCCAATACCAACCGTTGCGTAGGCACCTGGATCTGCTGTGAAGGTTGGAAAAATATAATTGACAATATGCCCAAAACAGCCTCCGATCATGGCTCCGATAAAGAGAGCAGGAGCAAATACACCGCCTGCTCCACCAGATCCAAGAGTGATGGAGGTTGCGATGATCTTCATAAACACGAGGACAAAAAGAAGGAGAATTGCACCTTCCCCATTCAATACACTTTCAATGAAGTTGTATCCATCTCCCATGATTTGGGGGTAGGCCATGGCCATACATCCAAGGAGAAAAGCCCCGCTTATGGGTTTAAGCTGAGGATGCATAGGTAGGGCGTCGTATTTATCTCGTACCCAGTAAAAGACACGGATATATAGTACAGCAATCAGCCCAACAATAATTGCCAGCATACTGTAAAGCGGAATTTCAACAAAGGGATTAACCAGTTCATAATGAGGAATTGGAAAAGCAGGAATTTCTCCGTAATAGGCCCTTGTAACTACTGTTGAGATTGCTGAAGCGATAACCAGGGCGGCAAAGGAGGAAATTTCAAAGGTGCCGAGTAAAACGATTTCTGAGGCGAAAAATATCCCGGCAAGGGGCGCATTAAACATTCCGGCGATGCCGCCAGCTGCTCCTGCTGCAATGTAAACCTTCATCCTGCTGCCGGAAACTCTGAAAAATTGACCAACCTGTGATCCTGCTGCACCACCAATGGCGGCTATGGGGCCTTCAACACCAGCAGAATTACCGGTACCGATGGTGAGTGCAGTTGTTATGATCTTAAGGGCAATGGTTCGGGCCTTTATATATCCGCCTTCAAGATTTACTTTGCGAAGAAATTTAGTAAATCCGTAGCCGTTGACTTCTCCTGGAAACATGAGTGAAAGAGGGATGAGCAGAACCATACCAGCCATGGGGATAAGAGGGAGTAAAAGTAAGTTCCAACCACCCTGATCAATTCCAAGCAGATCCTTGCCACCAACCATAAAAATTACTTCAACCCAGTGTACTATGGTTCGAAATATAATATTGCATAGACCCGCTAACAAACCGATAACAGATGCAATAATCATCATTCCGGTATTGTCACCGGGGACGAATTTTCGAAGGTTATATCTCATTGTTTTACTGGGATCTTGCAGCCGATAGTTGCTGCTTGTTTAAGAAAGAAATCATCTGTCATTCCTGCGATGTAGTCACAAACCATTGCAGCCGGGCTATGTGTCGACAGGTACGCTTCATCCATGTCTGTCATAATGTCAACTGGGGCTGTGGCGTGCCCGTTTTCAAGTAGGCTGAAGTAGTGCTTGAACAGCGTCTCGTAGCAGTTTTGAATGAGAGGAAGATTTGTCTTTGTTTTAGGGTGAAGATATATGTTTTTATAGTTAAATGTTTTGAGTTCTTGCAGGTAATCAGCAATTTCGTTTGAGAATCCTATGTGTCCATCCGTGCTATCACTTTCCTGCGGAAGAGAGCTGTTACTTATAATGTCAGTAACCAGAGTATACACGATATCCCCATTGGTTCTGCCAAGCTGTTTGGCGCATGTTTCTGGTATGTCATTGCGGTCTATTAATTTCAGAAGAATGGCGTCTTCAATGTCTCTTCCAATATAGGCAACTGTATCGGCCATACGAACTACACAACCTTCAAAAGTCATTGGGGCAAGTTTGTATTTCGGATCATTCTTCTTTCTTTCAAGCTCAATATCAAACGATTTGAAATCTTTAACACTTCCTGGCGAAATTCTGTTTGCGTGGATCTCACCATCATGACAGAGGATACCATCAAGAGTCTGTAGACTAAGATTCCATCCCTTTCCTTTTCTTTCAAGGTGGTTAAGAGAGCGAACTGATTGGATGTTATGCTGAAAAGGTGGCAGAGCATGTTGTGTGCATAGTTCAGCGAGAAAGTTTTCGCCATCATGTCCAAATGGAGCATGTCCAATATCGTGCCCAAGAGCGATAGCTTCTATAAGGTCCTCATTAAGACCAAGGAAACGACCGATGGTTCTTGCTATCCTTGAGACAAGTTGTACGTGAAGAACCCGGTGAGTGATATGATCATTTGAGACCAGACAGAACACCTGCGTTTTATCTATATAGCGAGTGTAGGCACGGGAATGAATGATACGATCAGCATCGAGACTAAAGGCCTGACGGTAGCCGGAACGCGGCTCTTCTTTTCTACGGATGGCATCCGTTGAACGTGTGGCTGCTGGCGAAAGTCTTTCCTCTTCAGCCCTGTTAAGGTGCTCAAGCATTGGAAGGAGATTGGTATTTGAACTTGTTGCCTGCATTGTCACTTCGTTAAAGAGTGAAAAATCAATGGTTTATAGAGAGAAAAGAAGTAAAGTGTTGAAAGCAAAGACAGATATTATACCAGACCTATGGGAAAAAGCACGTTTTGCTGTGCAGTTCTTGTGGAAAATGGTTTTTTCTCATAGGAGATTGTGTTAGAATTGCGTTGGTTTTAGATTGTTTATTATGAATTATTATTGGAGAGATACGTGAATATTTCCATTGAATATTGCACAGAGTGAAACTATAAACCTCGTGCTTCCAGGTTGGAAGAAGAGTTAAGTGACGAATTTGATGCTGATATTAAGCTCATTGCATCAGATGGTGGTGTCTTTGAAGTTGTGGTTGACGGAAAGAATATATTTTCAAAAAAGAGTTTGAGCCGTTTTCCGGAAGATGGCGAAATCGTTGGTTTGATTCAAGGTTGAAACTGTTTATGGGATGAATGGTTCTTTTTTGTTCTGCTGATTACAGGAAGAGACGCATTCGTCGCAATTTGTTCTTGTTGTGCCATTTTTATAGTAGTCTGCAAAACCTTTTAGTAGATCTTCACCGCCTCGTGGGCAGATTCGTAAAAAGTCGATAAAGGAAATCATTCGTTCAATAACCTCTGGCGGGGCGGCATGTTCCACCTTACAGGCACCATCTTCTGCGGTTTGGGCGTCGATGGCCAGCACCTCAGTGAAAAAACGTTTTAAGGCATTGTGACGATAGATAACGTCTTCTGCAGTTTTCTTACCAATGGTGGTGAGTGTGATTGGCTCGTATGGGGCGTAATGAATAAGTTGTTTTTTGGAAAGAGTGCGTAGGGCCTCTGTTACCGATGCTCTGCTGACACCAAGACGTGTGGCAATATCCTTACTTCTGGCCACCTGTTTTTTGGTGATAATATGGTATATTGCTTCAATGTAGTCTTCCAGGCTGGCACTGAGAGAAACTATTTGAGTAGCCATAGTAGTAATTTTTTGAAAGTGTTAATAAGCGTAAAATAACAAATTTTGGAGTTCTCAAGGAACCCTTATTAAAGTAATCTTGTTTGCTGATATCGTCAAGTTTGACAACCTCGTAACAAGGTCAATTTTGTGATGGTAAAATAAAAATGCGGCAACGAAGCAAATGGAGCGTTTTAACAAGGCCATCAATCCTGCTGAACAAATATTCCCGTGCGTTTAAATGCCTGACCATTTTCATCAAACAAATAGCAGGCATCAGCTGGAACACCAATATCAAACTCACTGCCTGTTTTTGTAGGAGTCCCAGGGCGAACACGGACAGTGAATGGTATACTGGAAACCTCCAGATGCACATAACTCTCCGAGC
>DAOVZA010000336.1 GCA_030635405.1 Desulfocapsa sp. | reverse complement strand
TTAATGAGAGGATTACACAGTTGCGTGCTCCAACTGCAAGAGCTAGTTTGATGATGCTGAATGGCGTTAATCACAGTTTGGCAGCGTTACGAGGCTGGATGATTCTTGGTAAAGATAAGTTTAAGGGTGAACGTGCCACGGCGTGGAGTAAAGAAATTGAACCATCGCTGGATACTCTGAAAAAATTTGCTGTGAACTGGACAAATCCTGAAAATAAAAGTCGTTTGCAGGATATCGAAAATGTCATCGGCGAATTTAAGAATGCCCAGGTGGAAATTGAGAACATTGCTCAAAGCATAGACAACGTTCCGGCCGTGAAGATACTTTTCACTGATGCTGCCCCACAGGCAGCAATATTGTCCAGTGAGATTACCAAAATAATTGATTGGGAAAAAGACCAGCCTGGAACCGCTGAAAGAAAAAATCTGCTTGGAATTATGGCGGATGTTCGGGGAACTACAGGTTTGGGGTTGGCTGCTATCAGGGCATATCTTCTATCTGGCGAAAGTAAATTCAAGGATCAATTTGAAGGACTTTGGGCTAAGAACAGCAGAAGATTCAAAGATCTTGAATCTGTCTCATACCTTCTTACATCAGATCAGAGAAATTCCTTTAATACGTTTAAAAAGGCTCGGGTACTCTTTGATGAACTTCCCCAAAAGATGTTTACCAGTAGGGAAAGTGCTGACTGGAATCGTGCTAATTACTGGCTTGGTACAAAGGCTGCCCCAAAGGGAGCAACACTGGTTACGGCATTAAAAGCAATGTCTGCTGATCAGGAAAGACTCATGCTTGAAGATGAAGCATTGGCTCAGCAACTGAGTGCCTCTTTAAAGCGTCTGGTCTGGATACTTCTGGCGGTAGGAATTGTTATCTGTATTGTTATGGGTGTTCTTATTACCCGTGCCATCACAGTGCCTATACAAAAAGCGGTACAAATGATTCAGTCTGTTCAACAGGGCGATCTGAATCAACATCTGGATATTCAGCAGAAAGATGAAATTGGTGTTATGGCAGCTTCTCTGAATAAAATGGCAGAAGGTTTACGTGATATGGTTCGTGATATCAGTAGCGGTGTTGCAACGCTTAACGGGACTTCCAGCGAACTTTCAGGCCTTTCCGAGGATATGTCTGCTAGTGCTGAAGAGACAACGGGCAGAGCACAGACCGTTGCAGCTGCTGCTGAAGAGATGAGTGTCAATATGGATTCTGTGGCTGCGGCCTCTGAAGAAACTTCGGTAAATGTGAATATGGTTGCAGCGGCCGCTGAAGAGATGTCGGCCACTATTACAGAAATTGCAACAAACACTGAAAAAACAAGTTCCATTACTAATAAGGCAGTTGAACAATCTAAGCAGGCATCTGCCCAGATCCATGAGTTGGGAAGTGCAGCTCTAGAGGTCGGTAAGGTTACTGAAGCGATTACTGAGATTTCAGAACAGACTAATCTACTCGCACTAAATGCCACCATTGAGGCGGCGCGGGCCGGTGAAGCCGGCAAAGGCTTTGCGGTGGTTGCAAATGAGATCAAGGGACTTGCTAAAGAAGTTGCTGAGGCAACAAATGAAATTAAAGAAAAAATTGGTAAAATTCAGGACGTAAGTCAGGGTGCTGTTGAGGATATCACAGAGATCACTGGTGTAATTGGTGAAGTCGCTGAAATGGTATCCATCGTTTCGATAACCGTTGAAGAACAGGCTGCAGCCACTCAGGAAATCGCCGATAATGTATCTCAGGCATCTCTTGGAATCCAGGAAGTTAACGAAAATGTTGCTCAGGCATCCTCTGTTACCGGTGAGGTTGCTGCTGATATTTCAGAAGTTGGAGCATCGGCTCAGGAACTGAATCTCAATAGTCATAAGGTAAGTAGTAATGCAAGTGAGTTGACCAGTCTTGCCGGAAGCCTTTCTGATATTGTCAGGCAGTTTAAAATTTAATTAGCCCTCTTTTTGAAGAGTAAATGTTGTGTTTTGTCAGGATACTGTCCAGATGGACAGTATCCTGCCCCTCCCTTGTAAGAATCCCCTCCCTGTAAAAAAAGAAAGAAGTGGAAACAAAAAGTTTCACTAAAGCTTTCAGTTTGGTAATTTGTATCAGCCTGTTATTGGCAGATGCTGAAATACGTCAAAAATCTGAAACTAAATGAAAAAGAAGTAGTATGGAAAAATTCAAATCCTATAGTCTTAAGGATCTCCTTCCGCATCGTGAGAACATGCTGCTGATCGATAATATTATTGAAGCTGATGAATCCTATGCCATAACATCTTCTGTAATTACAAAATCTTTTCCATTAACAGATACTGATGGTGCACAGCCACTTTTGATGGTGGAACTGGCTGCTCAGGCGGCAGGTGTATGCAATGGAATTTCTCGTATAAAGGATCAGGGAAAGGACTCGAGTAAAATGGGATGGCTGGTGGGAGTAAAACGGGCGCAATTCTACGTAGACTGCCTTCCTTTAGGGAAAACAGTGCTGACTCGTTCAGAGAACAGTCATGTGTATGATAAACTGCGTGAGGTTTCCGCTGTTCTCCATATGGATGATGTTTTAATCGGAGAAGTAATACTTCAGCTATACCAAGTATGATGGACTCGTAAAAACTCTCCATCTGATAATTTGGGTTTTAACGAACCCATCAAGTATAACGAGACAAGAATATGGAAGACGAAAAGAAAATGCCGGTTGCTGTTATCACCGGTGCAGCCAAAGGGATTGGTAGAGCTATTGCCGTGGAGCTGGCAGCTGCTGGCTATTACACAGTGATCAACTATCTCTCTGATAAAGAAGGTGCCGAGGAAACACTGGATCTCGTTGAAGAAGCTGGTGGTAAAGGTGAGATTTATGGCTTTGATATCCGAGATGGAAAACGAGCCGAAGAGGTTGTCGCTGATATTGCAGAGAGGCTTGGATCCATTGATGTACTGATCAACAATGCTGGAATTATAAAGGATGGCCTCTTTATGATGATGGAACCTGAAAACTGGCAGTCAGTTGTCGATACCAGTCTCAACGGTTTTTATAATATGACACGGCCGGTAATTGAGAAGATGGTACGGGCCCGAAGTGGTTCGATTGTTTCAATCTCTTCTGCTTCTTCACTTCTTCCCAATCGGGGACAGGCAAATTACGCAGCTGCAAAAGCAGGGCTGAATGCTGCAAGCAGAGTTGTGGCCTCAGAGGTTGCACGACTTGGAATTCGAGTGAATGTTGTGGCTCCGGGGCTTATTGAAACTGATATGATAGCAGATGCTCCCAAAGATCATATCAAAACACTTATTCCCATGGCCAGAATCGGAAAACCTGAAGAGGTCGCCAAAGTTGTGGCTTTTCTCTGTTCAGCAGATGCTTC
>DAOVZA010000272.1 GCA_030635405.1 Desulfocapsa sp. | reverse complement strand
CCATTTACGCAACGGAAGTAGAGGACATCATCGGCTGGGACGCAACTCCCTGCCAATATAGCGCAAGACTTAACACTGGCTGCACTGCCTGTCTCACCGCCTGTCATCACGGAGCGGTACAACAGAACTTAAACGGCGTACAGATAGACCACCTTGCCTGTGTTGAATGCGGTGCGTGTCTTGGCAGCTGTCCCACGGGAGCATTGCAATATAAGCGCTTTGATGACTCAGTCTTTATGGAATATTTCAGAACATTTCCCCTTGTGCCTGAAACAACAGTGGTACTTGGGAATGAACAGGCATTGCAAAAATTTTGGTGGCACAGCCTGACCACAACCTATGCAAATGTGCTTTTCCTGGAATATCCCAGCGTGTCAGCTCTACATACCATGCACTTCCTGCTCCTCTATGCAATGGGAGCAAAACAAATTCTGGTGCTAACAGATGAAGACAAGCTAACAGAATCCCAAATACAATTGAGTAACAGTCTTATTAATGAACTTTTCAAACAAAAACAGGCGATAAACCCGATAAATACAACTGAACTGGACAATGCTCTTCTGAAAAATGAGAAAAGAGCACTATTCACACAATATTACCATGATTTTTCATACAGCAGCAGAAGAACAAAGACCATTGATATAATTCAATTCTTACGGCGACAAAGTGAAACCAAACAGGCAAATATCGAAACAACGATTTTTGGTGAAATTATCTGTGATGAGACGAAATGCACCCAGTGCATTGCCTGTGTTAATGAATGCCACATGGAAGCACTCGTTGCCGACAGTGACACATTCTCACTGAGACATACACCTGCCCAATGTGTTCAATGTGGAATATGTGTCAACATATGTCCGGAGAACGCTCTTACAATGAAGCCAGGACTTGTCCTACAGGATAGCTTTTTTGCAGAGAAAACAATCTCACAGGCAGAACCTGCTAAATGTAAAGGATGTGGAAAAATATTTGGTACGCAGAAATCCCTGGAAAAAGTTATGGCCATTCTCTCCTCAAAAAATATGTGGGACAGTGATGATGACCTTCTCTCATATTGTGAGAATTGCCGAGTTGTTAACCTCTATCAATCCAGTGAAGGATAACCATGGAAACAGACCTTAGCGACCGGGATCTTCAACGAATACGACTTCGTTTTCTTGATCTTTTGAAATCCTTCTTCCAGGATGAACCCGATGCCGACAGACTCAGTCGCTGGCGGGGTATTTTTGCAGCACTAGATAAAGAACGCATTGATGATCGTCTAGATACTGCAATCCTTCAACTGGGAGAAACTCTGGCAGCCAAAAGCCTTCAAGAAATAAAAGACGAACATTACAAGCTCTTTGTAGATCCCTACTCCAAACAACTTCTCCCCTTAAATGCTGCCTACTATATTGACGGCAAAAGCTTTGGTCCTAGCCTTGCTGATTTGCGTGAAATCCTGAAGCAGGGACAATTAGTCAAAGACGATGCAATAACAGAACCGGAAGACTCTCTCCCCATAATGCTTGACGCCCTGATCACGCTCATCAATGAAGATAAAGAAGGTTCCATGGAAACACGGTACCTGCAGGACCAGTTGTTACTGCAATTCCTTATTCCGACTACAGAACAGATAAATAAAAACATCAGCACGAATCCTGAGGCAAAATTTTACCAGAAGTGTATCGATTTCCTTGCTGCCTATCTCGAACTTGAGCGGGGACTTACAGAAAACGACATAGAGACAATTTAACATCAAAACAGTACATTATGATACTTTGAGTGTGCAACAACCCATAACTCTCCATGGAGGACAATGCGTATGAAAATAAACGATGATAAAAGACGCTCCTTTCTCAAACAGATATTTGCAGGAACCGCTGTTATCGCAGGATCAGCTCTTGTTGGGAAAAAAGCAAATGCCCAGAAAAACGCAATGGAAGAACGTCCCGACGAAGTATTATACAAAAAAACTGATGAATTTAAAAAATACTACAACTCTCTACGTTAACAACGAAAGGAGAACCTAACCATGGCTCAACGAAAAATTCGAAGTTCCTCATCGGTGGGAACGAAGACTAGTCGGGTAACCCTGAACCCAAAGGTTGCCAGACGTTCTTTTCTTAAACTCTCAGCTGCTACGGCAGCTTTGACTGGCGCCGTCATGACCACCAAGATGACAGCTAAGGCAGCCACATCTGCTGCTGTAAAAAAAGCCTATCCTGACTCTAAGATGGTTCGCTCCATCTGCACACACTGCGCCGTTGGTTGCGGTATAAATGCTGAAGTTAAAAATGGCATCTGGGTCAGACAGGAAGTAGCACAGGATCATCCTGTCAGTCGTGGTGGATACTGCTGTAAGGGCGCATCGGCCATCGACATGGTCACATCTGAAAAACGCCTTAAAAGCCCGATGAAGCGAGTGAACGGTAAGTGGCAGAAGATTTCATGGGATACTGCCATGAGTGAAATTGCTGCAAAATTAACCACTATCCGAGATACGGATGGCCCGGACGCCCTCCATTTAAACGGTAGCGCCAAGGTCTCAACTGAGATGGCCTATCTGCAGAGAAAATTTGCAGCATTTTGGGGGTCGAACAACGTTGACCACCAAGCGAGGATCTGACACTCTACAACGGTGGCAGGTGTCGCCAATACATGGGGTTACGGAGCAATGACAAACAGTCTCAATGATATGAGACGTGCTCAATCAATGATTTTCATCGGGTCAAACGCTGCTGAAGCGCACCCGGTTTCCATGCAGCATATTCTACATGCCAAAGAGGTCAACAACGCACCGATTATCGTGGTTGACCCGCGTTTTACTAAGCTTGCGGCGAAAGCCAGTGAGTTTGTCCGTATCCGTCCCGGTACTGACTGTATCTTTATCATGGGACTGATCAACGAAATTATCTCGAAAGGATGGGAAGACAAGGAATTTATTCGTACCCGCGTTTCCGGATTTCCTGAAATGGCAGAGGTTGCAGCACAGTACAGTCCTGAAGAAGTTGAAAATGTAACAGGAATCCCGGCGGCCCAAACACGAAAGGTCGCGAAAATTCTTGCCACAAACAGACCCACCTCACTCACCTGGTGTATGGGTGGAACCCAGCATCATATCGGATCTTCCATTACCCGTGCCTTCTGTATATTACAGCTTGTGCTGGGTAACATGGGAAAATCTGGCGGTGGAACCAATATCTTCCGTGGTCATGATAATGTGCAGGGCGCAACTGATATGTGCGTTCTCTCTCACAGTCTTCCTGGATATTACGGATTAAAGGACGGTTCCTGGAAGCACTGGTGCCGTGTATGGGATGTGGATTTTGACTATATCTCTTCCAGGTTCAAAGAAAAAAAATGGATGAATGCCAAAGGATTCACTCTTGCCCGCTGGTACGAAGGAGTGCTCGGAGAAGAGAAAATTGAACAGTACACACCTATTAAGGCGATGATTCAATGGGGTTGCGGATCCAACTCAAACTCTCAATACAACAGGGTTGTCAAGGCCTACAATATGCTTGACCTCTTTGTTATTGTTGATCCTTTTCCAACCATGGCTGCAGCCACCTGTACCACAGATAACGTTTATATTCTGCCATGTTCTAGTCAGTATGAAACATCAGGATCAGTCACTTCAACATCACGACAGATCCAGTGGCGTAATAAGATTGTTGAACCCATCAATGATTGCAAGGATGACTATGCAATCATGAAAGATCTGGTTGAACGCCTCGGCTTTGCTGACGAGTTTTATAAAAACATCAAGGAAATCCCAGAAGACATCACCCGTGAAATTAACAAGGGAACCCTTACCATCGGCTACAATGGGCAGACTCCCGAACGGATCAAAAAACACATGGAAAACTGGCACACCTTTGATATCGAGACACTACAGGCCAAAGGCGGCCCATGTGATGGCGATTACTACGGAATGCCTTGGCCATGCTGGACTGAAGAACATCCCGGTACTCCAATTCTCTATGATGTT
>DAOVZA010000108.1 GCA_030635405.1 Desulfocapsa sp. | reverse complement strand
TCCGGGTTGAGAAATCTCTCAAAAATAAGTCCGTAGGGAATGGGGTCAATATTGGTGATGCGCATGGCATAAGCAGCAAGACTACCAGCACCGGAACCACGGCCAGGACCAACGGGTATATCATGATCTATGGCCCAGTTAATGAAATCTGCAACGATAAGAAAATAGCCTGGAAATTCCATGGAATTGATAATTCCAAGTTCATACTCCATCCGTTTCTTGTAAGTTTCTTCGACCTCTTTGTTGAAGGTGCCTGCCGTACGCATTGCAGTAAATCGTTCCGCTAATCCCTCCCAGCATGCATCTACAAACATTGTTTCAAGAGTCTCGCCTTCAGGCACTGGAAATTCAGGGAAATGGTAGTCATCAAGGTTTATTTCAAGATTACAGCGATCACTGACTTCAATGGTATTTGCAAGTGCTTCAGGATACGCTTTGAAGCTTGCCTCCATTTCCTCGGGAGTTTTTAAGTAGAAGGTATCTGAGGAGAATTTGAAATGTTTTGGATCGTTTATTGTCTTCCCTGTTTGAATACAGAGAAGAACTTCATGGGCATGAGCGTCTTCCTGATTAAGGTAATGACAGTCATTGGTGGCGACAAGTTTTATACCAAGTTCTTTGGAGATCTTAATAAGTCCGTCATTCGCTGTTCTCTGTTCTGGAATAGAATTTTCCTGAATTTCAAGATAAAATCTGTCACCAAAGATATCCTGAAAGAGTTTAGCCTTCGCTTTAGCGGCATCGAATCCTTTATGAACCACTAGCCAGGGAACTTCTCCGTGAAGGCAGGCGCTGAGACATATCAACCCATCGTTATGCTCTTCAAGCACTTCCATATCGATTCGAGGTCTGGAGTAAAAACCTTCAAATTGCGCAATACCTGCAAGTTTCATTAGGTTCTGGTAGCCGGTGTAGTTCATGGCCAGAAGAACAATATGATAGGCTTTTGTCGGTGCTGTCGCTTTTCTTTCAGTACGATGACCAGGGGCAATGTAAAACTCACAACCAACGATTGGTTTGATTCCCTTGGCTTTCGCTTTTAAATAAAATTCAAGAGCTCCATGCATGGCACCATGATCTGTCATGGCTACAGATTTCATGCCATGTTCTTTACACTTGGTTAAGAGATCTGGTACCCGAATGGCTCCGTCAAGAAGACTGTATTGGGTGTGAACGTGTAAGTGAGCAAAGTCGACTGTCATTACTATTTGAGTCCTTTTATACCCTCCTGGAGGGTATTCTTAAGAATGGTACCTTCGATGTCGGCATTAGTAAAATCTGCATGTATGAGATTTGACCCCGTAAAGTCAGCGCCTGTTAGGTCGGCACCTTTAAAATGAGCACCGGGAAGTTTTTTGCTGAGCAATGTGGCACCTGAGAGATCATCACCTTCAAGATTGGCGCGACGTAGATTGGCACGGCTGAGATCAGCTCCCTTAAGATTTGCACCTTTGAGATTGGCCTCAACCAGATTGGCCTGACGCAGGTCAGCTTTCTCAAAGTTACAGCCGGGACAGTTTTGAGCCATAGCCTTTACAGTATGTTGTACTTCTTCATGTGAAGAGCTTGAAGTTGTACTTGCCACGGTTGGTGCCGGAACATTTACCGACTCTGATTTGCTTGGTACAGATTCAGGGGTTTGTTTCTGCTGTCCCTTTGTCATATCCTGGCGGACATATCGTTCCCTTTTATCTTTCTTTGTCTTAATTGCGATCTTTTGCGGGTTTCCGGAAGATACCTCAGCGGTGTAGGCGAGTGCGCCGTTTCCTGTAAAGAAAAGATATTGATCTTTTTCTACATCTTTGAAAATTGAAAAGCACTGTGTGTCTCCAAAATACCAGACGGTAAATTTGAGACAAAGGTTCGCTTTATCGGTGATATCCCAGGAACCGTAATCAGTGTTGTTATTAAATACAGAACTAGCTGATAAAGAGCCATCTTCACTGAAATAAATATGGGAGTCAAAGTCTGAAGAAATCAGGCGGAGTGTGTTTCCGGTACTTAAATCAAAAATTTCCTGAGGGGTGAGAGCTGTGGCTCCCTGTTGTTCGGCCTTGTTTATGGTGGAGGCTGCACAGCCTGATAGAAGGAGTAGAATAAGGATGTATTTGAGTTTGGAAAGGTATTTGTTCAAAATTATTCTCCGATGGAAGAGGCGTTGAGCAACAGTAAAATAAGAGTGGAGAACATACCATAATACCCCTTATATTGCACATTGAAAGGTGGCAATAAATTACTTGATCAGTAGGGAAATATATTGGGTTTGTGATGCTGATTAAACTGGGGTGTTCGGCCTGTTAAGTTGTGCGTCCTTGGTTTTATTACAGGTTTTGTACTGCGGTGATTTGTCATTGCCTGCTTTGTATCAAAACAGCAGGCAAAACCTCCTCTAATTATTTAATCGTGTTCTTTTTGAAATTAAGAAGCTGTTTTTTCACTGCCGATATAACGGTAAATAACAGCTCCCAGTACTGCGCCGACAATAGGAGCCAGCCAGAAAAGCCACAACTGGGTGAGAGCCCAGTCACCGGCAAAGATTGCAACACCAGTACTTCTTGCCGGATTGACCGAAGTGTTGGTTACTGGAATACTGATCAGATGGATAAGGGTCAGGCAGAGGCCGATGCCGATGGGGGCAAAACCAACGGGTGCACGATCGTCGGTAACTCCCATTATTACAAAGAGAAACATCATGGTCATAACCACTTCGGTGACAAGAGCAGCCACCATTGAGTAGCCACCTGGTGAGTGGGCTCCGTAACCGTTTGATGCAAAACCGGAAGCCAGATCAAAGCCTTCCTTGCCACTGGCAATGACAAAAAGAACTCCTCCTGCGGTAATAGCTCCAAGGAGTTGGGCGATGATATACGGGGCCAGCTGATTTGCAGGGAAACGACCTCCAGCACATAAGCCGATGGAGACGGCAGGATTAAGATGACAACCTGAAATGTGACCAATGGCAAAGGCCATGGTCAAAACGGTGAGACCAAAAGCAAAAGAAACGCCAAGCAGGCCAATACCCACCTCAGGAAAAGCTGCTGCCAAAACTGCACTGCCACATCCGCCAAGTACCAACCAAAATGTTCCGATAAATTCTGCACAATACTTTTTCATTTTTATCCTTGAATAGTAGTAATGTTATAAGAAGAATTGTCATTATACGAGCGTCTCTGTAATTGTCCATGTAAAAAATAGAGTAAATTGAGGTGTTAATTTGGATGACACTTTGTGTTATCCCAGGCAGTCTGAAATCATTGGATTTGTGAAAAGTTCCCAGAATGAGAGTATTTTATTTTTTTGTTTTAATCTTTTGGTTTTATAGAATTACCAGTATAGAGATACAGATTAGCTGATCAATTCATAAGGATTGCCAATCCTATTTTAAATGATGTAGTAAACGTTATAACAGGATTCAATTGAGTAAAAATTTCCTCCTTCATTTTCGCCCTCGGCGAGTACCTGCAGAAGCTATCCGATTCACCCTCACCTGGGGGCTTGGTGGTATGGCTGCTCTCATGATTGTACAGCAGCTTGCCAGTGGACTCTTGTTGGGCTTTTTCTATGAGCCTCTACCGGTTCTGGCCTATGAATCGGTTCAGCATATTCAGAATTCTGTTTTTCTGGGCCAGCTTGTGCGTAACCTGCATCATTGGACCGGACACCTTCTTGTCATTGTGGCTTTTCTGCACATGCTGCGTGTTTTTTTGAGTGGCGCCTTTTATCCGCCCCGGCATCGGAACTGGCTGGTTGGCCTGGGGCTTGGAATACTCATTTTACTGGCCAATTTCAGTGGTTATCTGTTGCCCTGGGATCAGCTTTCCTATTGGGCGGTAACCATTGCTGGTGGTATGCTTGCTTATATCCCATTTATTGGCATTCCCTTACAAAAAGTTATAATCGGCAGCGGCGAGGTGGGAGCCGCCACTCTGAAGATTTTTTATGCTCTTCACACAACTGTTGTTCCAGTGGCTCTCTTGCTGCTTATGAGTTACCATTTTTGGTTTGTTCGCAAGGCTGGTGGCGTATTTCTGCCTGGAAAGGAGCAGGGTGCTGATAGAGCAAAACCATCAGTGGTGCAGCATGAGCTGTTGGTACGGGAATTCTCCTTTGTTGCACTGGTGAGCTGTCTTCTGCTTCTCTTTGCGATGTTTGTTGATGCCCCGCTTGGGGATATGGCTAACCCCCAGCTCACTCCTCAAAATGTAAAGGCCCCCTGGTATTTTCTCGGAGCCCAGGAATTGCTGCTCCATGTCCCCCCACTGGTTGCGGTCTTTGTTCTACCTCTTACTGTTGGACTTTTTCTTGTTCTGCTCCCATTCATCGGGAACACGGCAGGAAAACTAAGAACGATGTTGCGATTTGTCTTTCTTGGCGGAACTCTTGGATTGTTGATCTTAACTATTACGGGCATCTGGTTTCGCGGCCCCGGGATGATATTGGTGTGGCCATGGTAAAAGAAAAGAAAACCTCTGCTTCCAGGCGCAGTTTTATTTCAAGAGTCTGGACTTTATTAGGTCTTGCCGCATTACTACAGCTTCTGGCAGGAGCTGTTTTTTTTCTTAGCTCAGGCCGAAAAAAGGCAGGTGGAAAGGAGGCAGAAAAACTGCTTGCTGGTACTGTTGCAGATTTTCCACCCGGATCAGTCACTCTCATTCTCAAAGGACATCTCTACCTCAGTCGTCTTGATGATGGTGGCTTTCTTGCCATTTCCAGAAAATGTACTCATTTAGGCTGCGCCGTACCCTGGGTTGAGGAACGGAGGCAGTTTGAGTGTCCTTGCCATGCCTCTGTTTTTGATATTACCGGGAATGTTTTAAAATCCCCGGCACCACGTGCCTTGGATTTGTTTACTGTTACTTTGGAAGATGAGCAGGTTTTGATTGATATCAGTACTCCTGTGAGGCGTTCTGTTTTTGCAGCGGAACAGTTGGTATATTCAGGGGAGCAGAGCTGAGAGAATGCGAACCTGGAAGATTACAGGCATTCTTGCCACACTTGTCATTGTCCTATCATTACCCCTATATGCATTGAAACAAAAGAACAGGACAGTTGTAGCGGAATCAGCTCAGACAGCGGTATTTGTCGGCAGTGAGAGCTGTGAGAAATGTCATAAGAAAGAGTATGAAGAATGGCAGGAGTCACATCATGCCAAGGCCATGGCAGTGGCTACTGAAGAGACGGTTCTTGGAGACTTTAATGATACTATTTTTGTAAAGAACGGTGTTCAATCACGGTTTTATCGTAAGAATGGTACATTTTTTGTTTATACTCAGGGGCCAAAGGGAGAGATGGCGGAATATGAAATCAGCCATACCTTTGGCTGGTATCCTTTGCAGCAATATCTGATTCCTTTTCCTGACGGAAAGATGCAGTGTCTACCCATTGCCTGGGACGATAAAGAAAAGAAATGGTTTCACCTCTATCCTAATCTGGATCTGGATCCTGAAGAGTGGATCTACTGGACCAATCAGGGACAAAACTGGAATTCCATGTGCGCAGACTGTCATTCCACAGAGCTGCGTAAAAACTATGATCCGGCGACGGGTAGTTATGATACCCAGTGGGCAGAGATCAATGTGGGCTGTGAAGCTTGTCATGGCGCAGGATCAAAACATCTAACTTGGGGTGAACTGCCAGAAATGGCGAGGACAGCAGATGATGGTCTGCTGGTACAGACCTCTGATATAAAAAACCGGCAGCAGGTAGAGATCTGTGCTCCCTGTCATTCTCGGCGTTCTATGCTAGGAGACTACACCCATCAACAGCAGGATCTTCTCGATACCGAAACACCAAGGCTCCTTGAAGAGGGACTCTACCATCCGGATGGTCAGATTCTTGATGAGGTTTATGTTTACGCCTCCTTTGTGCAGTCAAAGATGTATGCCAATGATGTGTACTGTGCAGACTGCCATAATGTGCACACCATCAAGCTGCATGAAGAGGGCAACAAACTCTGTCTCCAGTGTCACCAGGCCTCTCTTTACGATACCAGTGAACACCACTTTCATAAGCAGGAGGGTGAGAAGGGTGATCCCATTCTTGATTCTGAAGGAAAACTCCTTTTTGCAGTTGGCAGTGGCGCCGAGTGCATCCAGTGCCATATGCCGGGACGCCATTATATGGTTAATGATTACCGTCCCGACCATTCAATACGTATACCGCGACCGGACCTCAGTGTTGAGCTGGGTACACCCAATGCATGTAATCGCTGCCATGCTGATAAAACTAATGAATGGTCCGCTGAGTATACGTTAAAATGGTACGGCAGCAAACAAAAGTATCACTATGGAAGCACCTTCAGTGCAGCTCGCAATGGAGAACTGCAGGCAAAAGAAGAGTTGATCCTGCTTGTGTCAGATCATTTGGCACCCGCCCTTGTGCGGGCAACAGCCCTTTCTCTGCTGGGCAGGTACCAGGGCGTGCGTGTTATTGGCGCATTTAAGCTAGGCCTGGCAAGTGATGAGGCCGTTCTGCGCCGGACAGCTCTCATGTTCCTGCCTCGATTTTCTTTAGAAGAGCAGATGCAGGTGATTGGGCCTTTACTTGATGATCCGGTCAAAGGAGTACGGATTGAAGCAGCAAGGGCATTGACTCGTATTCCAGCGGATCAGCTTGCTAAACGTTGGCAGGAATCGTTCAGAGATGCCCTGAAAGAGTTTGAAGAAATTGCTCTTTATTCATCAGATTTTGCTGCATCCAGGCTCAATCTTGGAGCGTTGTACAGCTACCAGGGACAACCGGATAAGGCAGAAGAACAGTTTAAAAAGGCTTTTGCTATTGATCGTGATTTTTATACGGCCAGGACAAATCTGGCGGTTCTTTATAGCAGGCTTGGGAAAAATGATCTTGCAGAAGAACAGTTACGAAAGGCCCTGGCTGTGAACCCTGACCAGCCAGATGTCAACTATTCCTTAGGCCTGCTTCTTTCCGAACAGAAACAGTA
>DAOVZA010000068.1 GCA_030635405.1 Desulfocapsa sp. | reverse complement strand
GAGTAGTGCGAGTTCGTGTCTTGAATTAGAATTGACAGGTCATACACAAAATGATACACAAATAGAAATATTCTATAAAATTAACTAATGAAATCAAGCGTAAGAAAAATGATGATGCATCTCGCCTTCGGCACCATTTGTAGGAAAAAGGCTTGTAATCTTAACTGATTACAAGCCTTTTTTTGTTTTAGTGTACGGCGAGTACACATCTCCGTACACACATTTCACACAATCTTAGTTGTGCCTCTTTTTTTTAGAGACGCACCTCATGTCATATAAGTCATACCTTATCAGGAGTTTTGTGTGTGTTTGCACTATTCACTTCCCGAAAAGTAAAAGTTCATTTTGATGACTTGTGGTATGAAAACGAAATCCAATGAAGCAGAAGTAATGCTTATCACACAGAAAAACAAGTTAGTGTACCATTTTATCTGTTAATTCAAATAAGGCTTGATAGAAGTGGGCTCAAAGCATTAACTGAATTGCCATGGATAATGCACAAAAAAACCTACTAAAAGAACATAGGCAAAGCCTGCAAACTGCTTTTAAGATAGATCACTATTGCCCTTTTTTCACATATTCCAGACATCACCCTCTTGTAAATGAAGTGATTACACCCTGTAATCAAATCAAATATTGAATTGATTAGGGAGCGTAAATGACTCATTATATCTGGTAAAAACCAAATTGGCCTCATTTCAGCTGGGACATCGACCGGGACAGAGTAAGTCACAAAAATATATTTGTTCTCATAAAAATTAAAAACATGATAAAATGTGTTTGAGAATACGTTACTCTACTGATTTTTGTCAAATTATCGTATCGTAGAAAATAGTTCCATTATGCAGAACAACCAATATCAATAACGGGGAAACTGCCTTGATAAAATGCCACCTCATATGGCAACGTCTGCCGGGCCCCTCGCAAACAATTGCCATCCTTGTTTGTCTCTTTGTTTTCTTTTCTGTCGTCACTTCGGCTCAAAGTGCCGAAAAATATGCACTTCTAATAGGTATTGGCGATTATTCTGCTGTTCCAGACCTATACTCCCTGGATGGTACCCTTAATGATATTGATCTAACAAGAGAGGTATTATTACAAAGCCATCTCGGCTTCCAGGAAGATCATATTGTTACACTCAAAGACAGTCAGGCTACTCACAAAGAAATAGAAAAAGCCATGAATGACTTGGTCGTCAAAGTTAAAAAGGAAAATGGTGGTTTGGTATACATACATTATTCAGGTCATGGATCTCAGACAATAAATCTTCATTCTGAAGAAAGAGAAAAATTTGATCAAACGTGGGTAAGTTATGGCGCACGAACCACTCAATTTGAAGGAATTGATCAGTGGGATATTTTAGATGATGAAATTCATGAATGGCTGAATCGTATCTCCGATTATGCGGACCAGGTGATTCTAGTTTCTGATTCCTGTTACTCAGGAAGTATTACTCGAGGGCAATTCCCTTTAAAGACCCGTGCGGCCGGGCTGGATAAACGAAAGCATCCACTTGCTACAAAACTATTTCACTTCGCTATCACGCCTAGCACGGTGTTCATCAGCTCCTCTGATGATACCGAACAGGCCGGAGAGTATATACCTGATGATACACCCTATGGTTTGTTTACCTGGTTTTGGGTTGAAAGCCTTGGAGCTGCACGATCTGGTGATACATGGCATGATTTGTTATGGAAAACACGGGTTCAGGTTCAAAGTGAACGGGGTGTTCAGACACCTCAAATTAGTGGTACTTTAAGTGACGCATCTGTTTTTGGAGGATCTGTTACAGATAGAAAGACACATTTCCCTGTGCTTTCGATAAACAATGGTCAGCAAACAGCAACCATTCTGCATGGCAAAATCACAGGAGCATCGGTTGGTTCCACTTATCAAATTTTTGATCCAACTGGAAGCAGGCAAGAACGGACGCTGCTTGAATTAATATCCTGCACTCCATTTAGATGTGAGGGGAAGGTTATTGGTGGTTCCCTAAAGGTCACTGACTTCATGATTGAGAAACAACATGCCTATAATATCAAACCAATCCCTCTGTCCATCGATGGGGATTTTGCAAGTTCGGATGCTATGGTGGTTATGAAAGAATTGCATTCCTCTTTTGTTGCTGATCCTATTCCGGGATTCACCTTGGTTGATGCTCAAACCCCACACACAATGACTGTTTACGTTACTCACCCGGTTATTCAGTCAGGAGGTGATATTCCTCTTACAGGTACAGCTAAAGTCCTGCCGTTATCAAGTTTGGAGGAAAAAACAGAAATATGGATATTGAACAGTACTCATCATCTATGGCATGAGGAGCTGAAGATCAGATATAATGACCCGACAGAGAGTTGGAAACAGATAAGTAATGCACTCAAAAAAATTGCAAGAGCTCGGGAAATTAAACGTTTATCATCACAATTCCCTCCAGATTTAACTGTAATGGTTAATACCTGGAAACCCGTACCGTCATGTACCATAGGAGATAATTGCCTTAAGGATCGACAGGGATATTTTGAAAAAATAAATACATTCCCTTTTGCACAATTAGAAGATCAAGATCTCCAGGAAGGTGATAGCGTAACATTTACTATTAGAAATGACGGTGAAAAGGATACATACCTGTATATTCTAAATATTGGCCCCGATGACGCTATAGTCGTTCTGTTTCCAAGACGTGGAACAAGTAATGATGAAGCTGCAAAACTTCATCATGGAAGGCAAGATATAGTTGATACCCGAAAAGTTGGCAGGCTGGTACTGAGTAGTGGCAATGAAACTATCAAAATTATAGCTTCTGAAGAACCCATCCCCGTTAAATATTTCGCCCAGGAAAGCTACACAAAAACCGGCGAGTTGAAAGGCAGTACAGGATCAACAAGAGGATTTTCAAACCCATTTAACAACTTAATCGTTGCTGCAATTGGTGGAAAAACAAGAGGAAAACAGATTCTGGCAGACCCAATTTTAAGTAAATGGGGTACCATGCAAATGTCTGTGAATATTCTTTTGAAAAAAAAATAAGAGGTTGGCTGTGACAATATCAGTAAAACAGATATTTTCGATGTTTTTTATTCTCTTTTTGTTGTTTTTTATAGTTCTGCCAGTGGCTTATGCCAGGCAGCTGGTATTTGTTTTTGATGTGTCCAGGGCTATGGATACACAGTGTATGGTAACAGAAGATACTGGCCTTGGAATTGTTAAAGACAAAGCACTCGACCTGTTAAATGAAGAACTGATCATGTATCCGCAATCGAGGGTTAGCATTGTTGAATTTTCTGGCACATCCGCTGCAACAAAAATCCACGCATTAACAAGTTGGAAGAAGATAAAAAAGAGCCTAAAAGAACTCACTATTGATAATGTCGCTCAAGGTTCTGTATCTTTGGGATTACAAAAGGCCATGGACCTGCTTGAAAGAGAATCAACAGAGATCTCTGAACATCAAAAAATAATTCTCTTTTCTGCAACAAAAGAAAATGACCAGGGCTTATTAGCACTCCTAAGCAAAGCAAACCAGAAAGAGATCACTGTATCTTTTCAACTTTTCAATAAGCAAAGCGAAGAAAAAGATGGAGGAAGCCTATCAGACACAGAACAAAAAATAACGATCTCCTCTTTTGGCTGTTCAGACCAGAAACTGTTTAACGGATATGAACAAAAGGTGTTTTTTTTAGTACGCCAAACGATCTCAGAACAGCTAGGGATAACTCTCGGTCATATCAGTAAAGGTACTGATATTATAAAAGACCTTGGGGTAGATACTTACGGAGCGTATGAAATCCTTGTTATGCTCTGCGATACAAATAATGTCCCTATTCCGAAAAATCTGAGTCTTACCAACATAGGAGAAATTAGTAAGCACATCGTAAAGGAAAAGAAAAATCAAACCCGTGGCGAAGGGCCGCAGCTCAGTAAATCGTATAAAAAAACTGTTTATTATGCCACCGACAGGAATGTGACCGGAAATCCAGATCCTGATGAGTATTTTGGTACAATGCGTTCAGATAACAGTGCATTGTCCTATGGCTTATGCACAGTTTCTATTCCTGAAAGCCATCAACTCGGACAAATCGAAAGCCCTTTTCTTGGTCTGGATTTTTTTGAAAGTACAGAGGATCATTTCGTTTTACTGGCTGTTACGCCATTGTCAAAAAGCGAAATGTATTCACGGCTTGGGAAAAATTCAGGAAATAGCCATACTGATACTACTGCCAATGATATTATGGTTTTTATTCATGGTTTCAATCAATCCTTTGAAATCGTAGCTAAACGGACAGCCCAGATAGCAGTTGATCTTGATTTTAAAGGTGCACCATTTATGTTTTCCTGGCCATCTAACGACAGTCTCTTTGACTACTGGGCTGATCGCGAAGACGTTAACTGGAGTGTTGCACACCTTGAACAGTTACTGATCGATCTTAATAAACAATTTCCGCAAAAAGGATTACACCTCATCGCTCACAGCATGGGGAATCAGGCACTGATTGGTGCATTAAACAGGATTTCACTTCAACGTGGTCCTTTGAAAGACCCATTATTTAAAAACATTATCCTGGCTGCTCCTGACTTTGATGCTCGCCTCTTTCAGGAGCAAATTGCACCCGCAGTTGTCACACTTGCAGCCAACTGGTCAATATACGCATCGAAGAACGATACTGCCCTCACCTACTCAGGTGATATTAATGATGCCAAGCGCTTGGGAATCCCTTTAACAACTCTGGAGGGAATGAATGTAATTGATGCATCAGGTGTGGAGGTTACTCCCTGGAGTGTTCCTGAATTTCACTCCTATTTTGCCACTAAGATGGTGGTGGTTAGAGATATGACAATGAGCTTGAAAGGCAAGCCACCAGGAATACGAGGCCTAATACCAGATTCTAGCAATCCGTTTCGCTGGCTGTTAAAATTACCGAAGAACGTTATGCAGGAGAAGGGAGAGTTGTTAGAAGATAGCAACTATTTGGAATAATAATATCCTGGAATACCTGTTGATACTGTTTCGAAGTCACAGCTCAACTGTATTGTTTCTTTAAGGGGTAAAAAACTTGAGAATATTCTTTCCGTTGTTGTCCCATCCTTGTCTGCGCAACGCAGGCATGGTTTTCCTTTGTTTGATACTTTTTTGCGCCTGTTCCATCCCTCACAAGAGCCATGTACTATCTAATCAATATTGGAGTCAGGCAGAAGATCTAAAAAAACAAAAGAAATATTTTGAAGCAGCTGGATTATATAAAAAATCAGCTATGGCTGAGCAGAATAGCCCAGAGCCAAGACTTGCTATACTTTCACTCACCTTCAATTCAGCAGGCTACCACTATTCTCTGGCTGGTCAACATAGCAATGCAATTGAATGTTTTCAACAGGCATTAACAATAGATAAATATCTCAATAATGAAAAAGGTGCAGCAGCTCAACTTCAGAATATCGGGAAAGAACATTACTCACTGAATAAATATGATAAAGCCATGAAATTCTATCAGCAATCCCTGGAGCTAAATAGAAGGGTTGGTGAAAAACGTATCCTGGCAGTCAATCTAAATGAGATTGCAGTTATTCATGAGCTTTGGGGACAATACGACAAGGCTCTGAATTTTTACCAACAGGCATTGGACGTTAATACAACGAGCGGCAATCAGGGAGCCTCCCTTACTCAACTCAATAACATCGGTAATTTGTTTCAATCCCAGGGCGCCTACGAGAAGGCACTTACATATTTCAACCAGGCCATGGAGATCAATAAAACCGTCAGGAATGTAGATATTGAAGCTAACCTGCTGAATAATATTGGCCATGTATATAAGTCCAAGGGAGAATACGGAAAAGCAATTGAGGTATTTCAGAAATCACTCAGGCTTTGCGAAAAATTTAAAATATCAAATGGGATTGCTTTCGTCCTCAATAACATTGGTACTGTTTATAGTGATTGGGGGCGATACGATGACGCTATCATTAATTATCAGCGTTCTCTATCCATAAATCAAAAGATGAAGAACGACCTTGGGGTCGCAACAAATCTCAACAACATGGGGAAGGTGTATGGAGATCGTGGTTTATATGATATTGCCATTAATCACTTTGAACAGGCACTGGCGATTAATGATAAACTCCAAATAGAAACAGCTAGAGCCGTAAATCTGCATAATATTGGTGAACTTTATTTATCCTGGGGCAAGTATGATACCGCTATTAAATACTTCACGCAGGCACTGGAAATTAATAAAAAGGTTGGAAAAAAAGAAGAAGAAAGTATTCACCTGAACAAGATTGGCCAGGTCTATTTATCTCTTGGAAAATATGACAAGGCCATGGAATTCTATCAAAAGGCGCTGAGTATCAGCCAGAAAATTGGTTACGATGCAGGCGTTGAAGCAGCTTTCAACAACATCGGTGTGGTATACTTTTCCCGGTATCAATATGATGATGCCATTGCATATTTTAAAAAGGGGATACGCATTAGTGAAAGAACTGGTCACAAAGCCAGTCATGCTGTGAGTGTCCATAATATTGGGATTATATACGGATATCAGAGACAATATGAACAGGCCATCAATTACTTTATGCAGGCGTTGGCGATCAATAGAAAACTCGGTAGAGAACCTGATGTTGCATCAGTCCTTTCTAGTCTTGGCAGGGCATATGGCTCCTGGAAAAAATTTGATAGAGCCATAGAATACTTTAAGGAATCTATCCGCTTATTAGAAAAAATTCGGAAAACAGCAACTGGAGACATCAAACGCGACTATCTTGCCAGTCAGATTAACACTTACCAGTTGCTGGCATCAGCATATCTGCAAACTAACAATTCTAAAGGGGTACTTGAGGCCGTTGAACAAAGTAGAGCCAGGGTGCTGCTTGAACGTATTGCTGGAATAAACAATGAATATACTCTTCCAACTCTGGAAGAAATACAAAAGACTCTGGCCGCCGATGAAGCAATAGTACTCTTCAGTAATATCAGCGATAACGATTTTATTTTGATGGTTATCACAGACAATGATATTGCCATGAAGGAAGTATCCAAAGGTAACTTTTTAGCCAAAAGTCAACATTTGTATTCAGAACCTGTCCTGATGTTACTCGAAAAACAGCGTGGACAACTTATAGAGCAAGAACCGGAAGGTAAGCTTTCTCATGCCGATAAGACACAACAAAACGATTTTGGAACCGCCATTCGTTATTACCGAAAGCTTCTGATTACTCCGAATATGCAGAAAGAAGCTGGAGAGTTTGCTCGCCTTCTGCATCAATTGTTAATCGAACCAGCTCAAGAAAATCTCACTGGAAAAACAAAAATTACCATTGTACCAGATGGTATCCTTGGGTTTCTGCCCTTTGAAACATTAAAAACAAGTGAAAACAGTTATCTGACAGAAAATTTTACAATCAAATACACCCAAAGCCTGACCATTTATAAACTACTACAGCAGAGAGATTATTCGAAGAAGAAAAGAAAACCCATGCTGGCAATGGGAGGAGCTATCTACGAAAAAATGGCATCTTCTGCGGGGACCATCAATACCCAGAAGCAACTTGTTTCATTGCAAAAAGAAACAAGTACAATCATTGGAGCAAAATGTTCCACCCGCAGTGCATATGCCCGGCTTGGAGTAGCAAGATGGGCCAATCTTCCAGGTACATTAGAAGAGGTTGAAAAACTTTCTGCTATTATCCCGAATAGTGAGATACTTATCGGTGATAATGTTACTGAACACAAAATCAAACAATACTCAAAGGAAGGAAAACTTTCTGAATATCAGGCTTTACATTTCGCAACCCATGGCCTGGTTATGTCACAAATTCCAGAGCTTTCTGCACTTGTGCTTTCCCAATATAAGGAAGGTCAGCAAGGTGAAGATGGTTACCTCCGTATGGGGGAAATTGCCAAACTCGATATTGCTGCTGATTTTGTTAATCTTTCAGCATGCGAGACGGGCCTTGGCAAAATTTATGGTGGTGAAGGAGTCGTTGGTCTTACCCAATCCTTTCTAATTGCCGGCGCCAATGGTCTTGCTGTTTCCCTTTGGCAGGTTTCAGATGCCTCGACCGCCGCATTTATGGTAGAACTCTATAAAAATGTATATAATCGTGGGATGGGATACGATCAGGCCTTGATGGAAGTAAAAGGAAAATTTATCAACGGCGACTTTGGTGAACAATGGAGAAGCCCCTACTTTTGGTCCCCGTTTGTCTATTACGGTAAATAAACAAACTCCATATTACTTGTAAATTATGGATACATCAAAATGAAAAATATTGGACAAGCGCACCGTCTGCATGACAAAGTTTGTAACCAAAGGCGACTACCTCTCTTTCTTCTAAGCCTGTTCGCATGT
>DAOVZA010000403.1 GCA_030635405.1 Desulfocapsa sp. | reverse complement strand
GCTTGATGCTGGTATCACCGGTAATGATTGGACACTGGAAAACCAATCAGATGCTGTTCTTGTGAGCGAACTTGTCTATTCAAAGGTTAGTAGAAGGCCAACACGGTGGATCATAGCAGTAAAAGGAGATTCTGATATCACCTGTATTGAAGATCTTGAAGGGAAAAAGATTTCCACTGAGCTTGTAAATGTCAGTAAAAGATTTTTTGCTGAAAAGAATATCAATGTGGAAATTGAGTTTTCCTGGGGAGCAACGGAGGCAAAAGTCGTTGCTGGTCTTGTTGATGCCATTGTTGAGGTGACTGAGACCGAATCTACAATCAGGGCGCATGGTCTTCGTATTATCCATGAATTAATGGAATCAAATACGCAATTTATTGCTAATAAAGAAGCTTGGAACGATCCTTGGAAACGCCAAAAAATTCAAAACATTGCTTTAATGCTTCAGGGTTCTTTGAAGGCTGAAAGAATAGTAGGGTTGAAGATGAATGTACCTGAGGAAAAATTGCAGAATATTATCGATATTCTTCCAAGCCTCAATGCTCCAACTGTTGCTAATCTTTTTAATGCAGAATGGTTTTCGGTGGAAACCGTGGTAGCCACTGATATTGTAAGAGATCTTATTCCAGAACTCACCAATGCAGGTGCAGAGGGAATCATTGAATATCACTTAAGTAAGGTTATATGAAATTTGTAGATATTAAATTTTTGTTGAGCGTTCATAAGTTAGCTCAACTTCCTGAACCAACGCTTCCTGAAATTGCTTTTGCCGGCAGATCAAATGTAGGGAAATCATCACTTATTAACAAACTTGTTGGACGCAAGGGATTAGTGAAGGTGAGTGGAAAACCTGGTAAAACTCAGGGACTCAACTTCTTCCAATTGGCTGAAGATGCCTATTTTGTGGATCTTCCTGGATATGGTTTTGCGAAAGTGTCGCGTGGAATGCAGGATAACTGGCAAGCATTGATAACGGGTTATCTCGAATCCAGATCTACTCTAAGTTGTGTTGTTGTTATTATGGATATTCGTCATGGTGCAAAAACACAGGATACGCAACTTGTTTCCTGGCTAAAACAACATGATATCAATTACCTACCAGTTTATACAAAGTCTGATAAACTTTCAGGAAACCAAATACAGAAAAATGCCAGAGCACTTGACGCTGGTCATACTATAAAAAGTAGCCAACGCATTATATTTTCAGCAAAAAATGGAACAGGTAAGGAGGAGTTGGAGAGAGCTCTTGCATCTTTTGCTAAAATAGACTAAATCTTTCAATATCGAAGTAAGTGTCACTATACATACGTTATCTTCGTTGGTCTTTTCTGACGAAGAAATATAATATTGATTCTGGTAAGGAGATTAGCTTATGTCACTCCGTTCTGAATGGCCATGTTGGGAAATCATGAAATGTGATGAGGCCCAAAAATGTCCCGCTAAAGAGAATTCATCAAAGCTTTGCTGGGAAATTATTGAAGAGGTAGATAAGTATTCTTTTAATATTTGCAGCGACTGTCTTGTCTATGTAACTAAACAGAAAGATTCTCAGTTCACTAAAGAAGAGATCCTAAGTATTATGGCTCAAAAAGGAGTTGATGTTTTAACAGACAAAAACTGCCCTCTTAAGAAAAGGTGTGAAACGAATTAATTAAATATTTGTTATACAATTAAAAAAGGGAGCGATGATTTAAGTTAATCATCGCTCCCTTTTTTTTGTAACTATTTGACACCACTCCAACTACGTCCATTTTGTCCTCCTCGCATAGCACTAGTATGCTTTGGAGTTCAAAATGAACGAATTTGAAGTCCTGCTAAACAGTTACTGCTCAGATTTTAGTACAGCAAGAAATGCTTTTTGGGGAATGTCTACATTTCCAACCGTTTTCATACGTTTTTTCCCTGCCTTTTGTTTCTCGAGAAGTTTTCTCTTTCTACTGATATCACCACCATAACATTTCGCAGTAACATCTTTTCGTAATGCAGATATTGTAGTTCTTGCAACGATGTTTCCACCAATCGCAGCTTGAATAGCAATCTTAAACATCTGCCGAGGTATTTCTTCTTTAAGTCGCTCACATGCTCGAAGACCTCGAGCTCTTGCGTTATCACGATGAGCTAGCTGTGAAAGTGCATCAACAATCTCGCCATTTACAAGGATGTCGAGTTTTACGAGGTCACTTTTGCGATAATCGTATAGTTCATAATCAAATGATCCATATCCTTGAGTAATGGATTTGAGTTTGTCATAGAAATCATAGATTACTTCCGCAAGGGGTAGCTCGCAGGTAAATTCGATTCTGCCCGGCATTGGATAGTGGTAATTGGTGTTTTCACCTCTTCTTTCCATGCAAAGTGTCATTAATGCCCCCATGTATTTCTCAGGGATAAGGATGGTGGCCTTAATATAAGGTTCCTCAACCCGGTCGATGGACATAGGGTCTGGGAAATAGGCAGGATTATCAACCTCTAGCATTGTCTCATTTTTCAAATAAAAATTATATTTAACGGATGGAACAGTGAGTATAAGTGAAATGTCAAATTCTCTTTCAAGCCTTTCCTGTATAACTTCAAGATGCAATAATCCTAAAAATCCACAACGAAAACCAAAGCCGAGGGCTGCAGAAGAGTCCTTTTGGTAAGTAAGAGCAGCATCATTTAACTGGAGTTTTTCAAGGGCAGTG
>DAOVZA010000137.1 GCA_030635405.1 Desulfocapsa sp. | reverse complement strand
CAAGCACATCAAGCACTGATTGAGGCGGTTGGTCCTCATGATGAGCACCAATGGCATAGACAACTTCTTCGGGCTCGCCATATTTCTTGGCAAGATCACGACCAATTACGGCATGGGATCCTTCGACCTCATGATCCACGGCTTTACCGATGTCATGAAGTAATCCGGCACGCTTGGCCATCTTCACATCAATGCCAAGTTCTGCGGCCATAATACCGCATAAAAAAGCGACTTCAAGAGAATGCTGCAGCACGTTCTGCCCATAGCTTGTACGGTATTTCAAGCGTCCGAGAAGATTGATTAATTCGACATGAACACCGTGAGAGCCGACATCAAAAGTAGCCTGTTCACCAGCTTCTCTCATAACAACTTCAAGCTCTTTGGTAACCTTCTCCACAACTTCTTCAATTCGAGCAGGATGAATACGACCGTCATTAATGAGCTGCAACAGAGCAAGACGGGCAACTTCACGACGAACTGGATTAAACCCTGAAAGAATAACAGCCTCAGGAGTATCATCAATAATGATATCAATCCCGGTTGCAGCCTCTATGGCCCTGATATTTCTTCCTTCACGACCAATAATCCGGCCCTTCATCTCATCATTTGGCAACGGGACCATGGACACGGTCTTATCGGCTACATAGTCTCCTGCATATCGGGCAATGGCTAAAGCAAGGATATTTTTCCCCTTACGATCAGCCTCCATTTTCATTTCATTTTCAATGCGGGCCAAACGTTTAGCTGCATCCATTCGAGCCTCACTTTCAAGAGATTCCATGAGTCTCTGTTTAGCCTCATCCTGGCTCAATCCCGAAAGTTTTTCAAGCTCGTAACGCTGCTTACCAATAAGAAGATCGGCTTCCTTATTCTTTTCTCCTAGCTTTTGCTCCTGTGTTTTGAGCTGCTCTGAATATCTATCCTGATCATTTTGTCGCTTATCAAAGGTTGCCCATTCCTGCTTTAACTTACCTTTCTTTTGCCCAAGACGATGTACCTCTTCCTTGAAATCGTGCTTTTCTTTTCGAATTTCGTCCTGAGCATTCTTTTTTTGTTTGTAGGCGATGTCCTTAGCCTTCAGCAAAGACTCTTTTTTTATCTGTTCAGCCTGAGAAAGGGCTGTTTCGATAATCTGTTTACCTTGAGAATTAACATTCTCCTGATGACTTTCGACAAGACTTTTTCTTAAGAAAACGCCGGTGACAATGCCACCTAAGACACCTGCGGCTATATATATAATTAATTGTAATTCCACAACAACTCCCCCGTATCGGCACAATTAGACAGCACGTGGAACAGGAGTTAGCAATGGGAGTACCCCCTTAGAAAAAAGGGGAAATAATAAATGAAGAAACAGCGCCGTAACGACAAAATCTAATCCCGGCATGGAGAAACAGCCCCCAGTGGCCAAAGAATGAAACAAACGCAATTTTATATTCAATCTGCTATGCGAAAAAAAACGATTTAACTCAAACACTTGATGGTCTTGGGTAACTTCAGTCCTTTCTTTCCTACTTTTTCCGTAAAAATGACAAATTTACCCTTTCAATATGATCCACTCTCCCCATCAATACGAAAGAAACCAGAACATAACACTTTTACAGGACCACCATTCATACACAAATATGTAATTTTTTCTCTATATGTAAAATCGGCTTTTTCTAAAAATAACCGTCAGACAGTAAGTATAGACAGACTTTTTCTTCCTATTTTAGTCTTCCTTCCAGTAACTCTTTATTCCAACAGCTATTAATCTCTGCCGGTGATTTCCGAACACCATTACATAAACTGTAAAAAGGAATTCGGAATATGCAAACAGAACAATAAACAATCGTTCTGATAAAAAATAAATCTCCCCACCCTGCCGTGTTCCCAGGAACGTTAAACCTATAGTATAGGTGGGCATACTCATGAGTCCAGCAGGGAATTCGCAAGCGAGTTTCCATTCAGAAGCAGCGGAGTTACCCTTTTTAAGAGAGTTGGCTCAACAACACTGAGAGTCACGAACAGGCCAGGGAAAATTGTAAACTCTTCCTATGTGAGACATTATAGCAAAATTCTCGAAAAAAAACATGCTATCTTAATATTTTCTGAGAATCTATTATTTTTCTATGCTTAAAACAGTTACGCTGGGCGCTGAAAACAACAGTCAGTGCCCGGGTGAAGTTTTTCCTTCAGTGAGCTCCTCATCAATCCGTTGCCCCAAACGAGCCAACCTATTCTCAGTCTCCTGTTTATAAGAGTTAAAGTCTCGTTTTAATTCAACATACTTTGAAGCAATGTTGAGACTTGCGAGAACTGCAACCTTTCCAACAGCAACACTTCCTGAGGCTCCAGAAGAACAGTTTTCTTCAACAAGATCCGTCACAAGTTTGATAATCTCATCAACTTCTTCTTCAGGAGCACCTGTATAAAAAGCAAATTCAAGCCCTATGAGTTCAAAACGGACGAGTCGTTCCAACGCTTACACCTCTCAACCATTACAGAACATCTTTAAATTACTTTCTTGTTCTGTGAGATTAAACTACCCAGGCAACTTAACTATTGTTATTGCTTGGATCCGCTGAAAAAAGATTCCCCTGGACTCCTGAATCAGAAGAGGTCTCATCATCGGATGATTTATCAGCCTCTTGCGAATCTTCATTTCCAGCTTCCCATTCTTCAATCTGTCCGATAAGACTGCTGACCCGAGTCGAGATATCACCACGCTCATCTTTCATCGATCCAAGCTCATCCTGTAACGTTTCGATGGTCTCTTCCCGTCTTTGCAGACGTTCTGTCAGATCCTTACTTTCCGCTTGCAATGCATTAAATTTTTCAAGTAAAGTTGAAACAAATTTCTCAAGTCTTACAAGTTCATTTTCTTCTGTCATAACAATCACTCCTGTACAAATAAATATAAAATCGATAGTTTTTAGTTAGCAAAATACAATGATAAGTATACCCTTGATTTGTTTTATTGCAAGCATGCTGACATAGACTAGCCACGTGAATAGTCCCACCCCAAAGGCGAGCCATTTCCATAGGGCATGTGACCGTGAAAAGGAGTGGGGTTTTTATCAAAAACAAGAGGTAAAAAATACCTATCCCCTTCCCACATTGGAAGTGTATGCAGTTCTGAAATACGCTTCCAGTGCAAATCGCCCTCTTCATTTGTTGTTCCAGCCGTTCCCTGATATTCGGTTACCAGAAAAATAAAACCAAACCAGTGCTCACCATTTGCCCCAAAGCCAGGCCAGTTAATTGTGCCTCTCAATTCCGTATGAACACAGGTAATATCTGCCTCTTCTTTTATTTCGCGTTTCAGACATGCCAAAGCATCTTCACCAGCTTCCATTTTGCCACCAAGACCATTATATTTACCGAGATGCTGATCCTCTGGTCTTTTATTTCTATGTATTAGCAGGACACTCTTTTTATCCTTGGAAAGGATAAATCCCAATGTTGCCAAGATAGGTGTATACATCAACTACTCCTTATGATTTAATAGAAATACTG
Organism: Desulfocapsa sp.; assembly: GCA_030635405.1. The sequence goes on along the minus strand of DAOVZA010000137.1, from coordinate 2,869 downwards.
ACAACCTAACTTCAAATTCTTCTCATACTTACTAGTTGCACTATTTTTTTTTTAGATTTTCACTTCGTATAAAGAGCAAGCCGCTGTAATGCAGAAAAACACTTTCCTCAAATATTTTATCCCAAAAATTTTACCTTCAGTAAAATTGCGTTTTCTGCTGACCTCTCTTTTTTTAACTCTTTTGCTGCAGCCTTCAGCACTCCTGGGAGCAGATCCCTTCCCTCAATATCCCGTCATTAATAAAAATGTACGGTTTTGGGAGAATATTTACAGTAAATATTCAACCAGCCAGGCCGTGGTTCACGACTCCAACAATCTTGGAATTATATATGAAGTTCTCCCCATATACAATCATCGACTTCCAGGTTCCTCCAAGATAAACAAACCAATATTTAAAGGAATCAAGGACAAAGAGGCACATATTGTCAATCGCGTAGCAAAGGGTATACAACCCAAAACTTCTGATGAAAAACGAGTTGCCGCACTTTATGCAAAAAGCAGCAAAAAGCAGTTTAAGAAAGCTGCAGACTCCGTCCGTATTCAGATTGGCCAGAAAGACCGTTTTCTAGAAGGTGTACGCCGTTCGGGCGCTTACATGAAGAAGATAAAACATATCTTTGTAAAACAAGGACTTCCTAGCGACCTTGCATACCTGCCCCATGTTGAGTCATCATTTAACATCAAGTCCTATTGAAAATTTGGGGCATCAGGGATCTGGCAATTCACACGACCCACAGGACAACAGTTCCTTACAATAAATTATGCCATTGATGAAAGGCAGGATCCTATTCTTGCCAGCCACGCAGCAGCAAAATTCCTGAAAAAGAATTACGAATCGCTTGGCAGCTGGCCCCTTGCCATAACTGCATATAATTATGGTCCTGCTGGTATGCGACGTGCCAAAAAGGCTCATTCAAGCTATGAAGAAATCTTCCGTCATTACAATCAGGGGTATTTCAAATTCGCTTCCCGCAATTTTTATTCAGAGTTTCTTGCAGCAATGCATATTGCAAAAAAACTTGAAAAAGATCCCTCGATAAAACAGAATAAGCCATTAAATATTCTAAAATTTACCCTCCCTGCCTATATCTCTGCAAATGATCTGTGCAAACATTTCAATCTCTCAAAAAACACTTTAAAACAATACAATCCAGCTCTCAGACGTTCCGTACTAGATGGCAAAAAATATATCCCGAAGGGATACACCTTACTTTTACCGCACACCAATCGGCAAAAAACACTTCTCAGCCAACTACCTTCTCGTCTTTATTACAGTAAGCAAAAGCCCACAAAGTTCCATCGTGTTCGTCCCGGAGATACTGCAGGTAAAATTGCGCAAAAATATAAAGTCAGCCTCAAATCACTGTTAAGCAGCAACAATCTTGGAAAAAATGCCACCATATTTGTGGGCCAGAATCTGCGTATTCCCTTTACTGCTACACGGTCAGGAAAAGCTTCCAATATTCGTTCTACGCAACATAAACTCACAAAACGACCAGCCACCAAGTCATCTCAATCAGTGACAGAAAGTATCCCAACACTCACCGACACAAAAAAGCGAAAACCCAAATGGCAGAATATCCAAAAGGCTAGAAGTGTTGTCCTTGGTGAGCTTGGAGTTCAGAAAATCTCAAAAAACACAGGTCCTCCTCAGGGAAAGATTACAGTCTTACCTGAAGAATCAATAGAACTTCTTGCCAGCTGGCTAAAGATTTCGGCAACAGCACTTCGAAAGCTCAACAGATTTTCCAAAACCAGAACCCTTCATCCAGATGAAAAAATAAAAATCTCCCTTATAAATACTTCAGCTAAACATTTTGAAGAAAAACGATTTGACTTTCACCTCGAAACTGAGGAAGATTTCTTCAGTGCTTATAAAATTGTGGGAGTTAGTTCCTACGAGGTTAAAAAAGGAGATACAATTTGGGAAATCTGTAAAAAGAAATTTGATCTCCCTCTCTGGTTACTCAAAAAATATAACACAAATCTTAATTTCAGTAGCCTTCATGCCTCACAACGATTGACAATTCCTATAGTGAAGGCTATTTGATTACATCTTAATAGTTTTTCACAACTTAATCACAAAAAGGAGTTTACATTGGATCTTTCAAAACGTATTGCAGAGATGAAGCAGCAACCAGGATTTCAAGATAATGTTGGAATGATTTTGATTCATAATGGTACTGTCCGAGGCTGGTCACGAGCCAATGACAGAAAGACTGTAACAGCTCTTGAAGTCACACCAGATTTTGAAAAAATAGAAGCCATTCGCCAGGAATTACTTAAATGTGACGGAATTTTTGATATTGTTATAGAAGCCCTTACAGGACGTTTTGAACCAGGTGATGATCTACTTTATCTTATTGTAGCTGGTGATATCCGTGAAAATATCAAACCAGTATTGTCAGATTTACTCGATAGAGTAAAAGCAGAAGCCATAACAAAAAAGGAAATAATGGCTTAATCTTTATTCATAAGTAAGGTTATCATGTCCAAAGAAAAGAAATTTATTAGAAAGTTCAAAGACATTAAGACTCTTCCGCATGTGGTTACAAATTTGTCCAGGCTTATCGCAGATGACAATTCCACTATGAAGGATTTTGAAGATGTTATCAAGATGGATCCCATACTTGTTGTACGTTTACTTCGCCTGGTAAACTCACCTTTTTATGGACTGGTGCAGCGAGTTGATTCCATCGGAAGGGCAGTTGCTTATCTTGGCATGAAAAACCTCCATAACCTTGCTGTTACAGATGCGCTGAAAAACATCTTTCAACAGCAGGGTAAATCCGACTCGTTTTCCAAAGAGAAACTCTGGCTACACTGCGCCGCTGTCTCAATTTGTGCCAAGATGATTGCGGAAAGAATT
>DAOVZA010000389.1 GCA_030635405.1 Desulfocapsa sp. | reverse complement strand
TTTTCTTTGTACTGAAGGGTCCACAAATGGCCACAAGATTGCTTCGAGTTCTGATTCCATGTCCCGTCCACAGAGTTTCTCTATGCGGTAAACAAGGTCTGTATCCAGATGAAAACAGGTGTCGTTTGGATAAAGGAGAAAGTCTGCCGGGGTCTGCCCAAGATCAATAAGCTCAGTTGTTCGAAAACAGCTGGCTTTTGAATCCCAGTAGGATAGTCGGAGCTGGTAGTGTATGGGGCTAACCAGAACACTTCGAGCCAGATATATCGTGGGCTCCGGTTCACCGTGTTTTTTGAGACTTTTACTGTTCACTGTTCAGGATGAGGTTTTTTAAACCTTCTATAAATTGGGGATTACAATTGAGTGACTTTGACGATTCAAGGCGTATGCCCAGATCCTTTGCCTGATCCCGGTAGAGCATGTCAATTTCGTAAAGTGTTTCCACGTGATCGGAAACAAAACTGATGGGAACCATAAGAATGTTTTTACATCCTTTTGCGGCAAGTTCCTCCAGCTTATCAGGAGTTGATGGAGCAAGCCACTCCACAGGGCCGGATTTGCTTTGGAAACAAAGTTCTCCCTGCATTTTTGTTATCGCCTCAATATGTTTAATGGTTTCTTTTATTTGGTCAACGTAGGGATCCCCTTCTTCAATAAAAGAAACGGGCAGGCTATGCGCACTGTAAACGACCTGTGGCTGGTCAGGAGAAAATGAAGCAGCAGCTTCCAGTATATTGTCAGCTAGTGCTTGTATGAATTGGGGTTGTGTGGGCCAGGAGTCGATCACTGTTAGGGAAAAATCTTTGCTTGAGCGATCTATGGCGCGTTCTAATTCCCGAACGGATGAGCCTGTGGTTGCGCAGGAAAAATGAGGATACAATGTAAGGGCTATGATTTTACTAATGCCTTTGCCTGCTAGTTTTTTAAGTGCAGAGTCGGTATCAGGATGCCAATAACGCATGGCACTGATAACTGTGTAATTGCCATTGTCTGCAAGGGCTTCTTCAAGGGCCTTGCCCTGGTCAGCTGTTATTTTTGTAAGTGGTGACCCGCCTCCAATCAGCTCATAGGTCTTCATGCTCTTTGGCGATCGTCTTTTAGAAATGAACCACGCCAGAGGTTTCTGCATGAAAAAGGGGCCGAGGCGAATGATTTCCCGATCTGAAAAAAGATTATAGAGAAATGGACGTACGTCATCAAGTTTTTCTGGGCCGCCCATATTAAGGAGTACAACTCCTGTTTGTTCCGTTGTCATTGATGTTACCTGGTATTATTTCTAAAAAAAGTCATAAGTATTGATCTCAGTATTAAAACCTATTTACATCTATATAACAGGAAGCAAGGCCTCAGAAAAGAAAAATGTTAGAGAATAACTGATTGAAAATTCACAACAGATCTTGATTATCTTCTGAAAAATCATATAATAATAATGAGGTTATGTTTTGCTATCCAGAGTTTTAAGCGTGGAAAGCATTGCTTTTGACTTGGTGAATCAAAGCAGGCCATGGAGCGTGTCTGCGGATGCGTTTGGTGATGGCAGTTTATTATTTGTAGACTGTTATCTTAGCTTAATGGAGGAACCGTATGGATCTAAAGGTTGAAGCCCGGAATGTAGAGTTGCGAAAAGGCTGGCAGAAAAAGATTGATGAAGAAAAAGAGAAGTTGGTTCGACATTTCGCTAATTTCGTTCTCCATCTCCGTGTCTCCATAGAGGCAACGGCACATCACAAAGAAGGCGGGTACGAGTTGAAACTTGTGGCTTCTGTTCCAAATGATACCGTTGTTGTTGCGAGAAAAGGGGAGAATGTAGGTCCTCTTTTAATTGAAGCATTTGACGTTCTTACTGCCCAGATGAAGGAGATTCAACGTAAAAAAAGACAGTCTCAGAAGAGTGCTGATGATGTTGATGATGGAACTCAGTACGGTGTGATTCGTAAAGTTTCCCCCTTTGAATCCTATGGTTTTATTGTGAGTCAGGATGCTCGGGAAATTTATTTTCATGAGAACGCTCTGAAAGACGTAGCCATCGATTCACTTACAGAGGGTGATTCTGTAATGTATGGTGAAAGTGTTGGTGATAAAGGTCCCCAGGCTTCCTGGGTTCGTATAAATAATTAGCACCGATAAAGATTAGAAATTAAGAGTTGGTGCTTTAAAGCTAGGTATAGTTTTTTTCAGGCCCTGTATTGATTATTCAGTACAGGGCCTTTCTTTTTTGGTCGCAAGCTTGCCATATTCATGGCGCAATGGTAAAAATAAGTCCTTTGTGAGACTGAAGAGTAACTTTTCCAATTGTCAATTTTAATGGTTAACGCCATATAGAGAAGGAGTGAACCGATGCTTTTACAGCAACAGGATATCGGAGCTGAATATTATAGTCTTGAACGTGATGAAATACTTGGACGAATTGCTAAGCGTAAACAGGAGCTAGCTGATAATCTTCTTATTCTTTGTCATCATTACCAGCAGCAGGATCTGTTTCAGTTTGCGGATCTCACCGGAGATTCATTAAAACTGGCCAAGGAAGCAGCGATCGTTGGCGATAAGGAATTTCTTATTTTCTGCGGTGTTCATTTTATGGCAGAGTCAGCCGATATTCTAGCTAGTGAAAATCAAAAGGTTCTGCTTCCACATCTGCACGCAGGATGTCCCATGGCTGATATGGCCACGGTTGGTGCTGTGAGTCATGCTTATAAAGAACTCATGAGTGTCGGGATAATGGCTGATGAAAAAGATATGGTACCTGTGACCTACGTGAACTCATCGGCTGCAATTAAAGACTTTGTTGGTGAGAGGGGCGGCTCTGTCTGCACATCTTCCAATGGTGAAAAAG
>DAOVZA010000236.1 GCA_030635405.1 Desulfocapsa sp. | reverse complement strand
GGTAAAACCATTAATCCGGTGGCACAGGCATATTTTTTTAGGATCTTTGCGGTTGTTTTATCCGTGTCGTCTGGTGGCGGGGAATGATTGATAATGGTTGCAAAAGCAATAAAAGTCTCTTGATATCTTGCCAGAAAAAGGGCTCGGTCAGGTTTGAGAGCGTAGCGCTGGATTTTATCGAGAAAGACATGGGTGAAGTCAGGATTCATGTCTCTTTTCAGATCATCGAAGGCTCTGTCAATATCCTTTGGGGTTGCTAATAGAATACTACAGTCATCCTGTTGGATTGTTATCCTAGAGTTCATCAAGAATTGCAGCTTTTTTATTGCTATACTCATCATCTGTGATGAGATCCTGTTTGCGGAGAATTTCAAGCATTTGAAGTCTCTGTTCAATGGATTGAGGCCTTGGCGCTGGTGTCAAAGAACTCCCGATAATTTCTGCGGGTTCGGATTTGGTATCACGTACCGGAAGAGCACGTAAGGATATGGAGATTACCTGTTCCATCCAGGAACAAGTACGACTTTTAAGATTACAAAATGCGCCCTTACTGTCGTCAAGCTCAGAGGTCCAGATCAGGTTTCCAGTAAGGTTTATTACTTCTCCGCTTCCGTTTATTTTAGCTTTAATAAGGGATTGGAGTTCCTTTTGTGTTGGCATGCGCCAGTCCTGAAAACCACCACTGCTATAGGCTTCACAATAATCAACGGCGGCCTGCCAAGTAATATCTTCCCGGTTATCCGTGGTGGCCCACATGAGTTCAGATTCTTTATCGAGTGCCGTTTCATTTTCAATTGTAAACTGTTCTATTTTGGCATCATCTGCACATCCTGAAAGTATTATGAAGCAGAGGGTAAGCAGCCATACATGCATTGTTTCTCTCCCCGGAGATTGAAGTTTTGGTGCGTGATACTGAAATTATATCATATTTCCAAGTGCGCCATCACCTTTTTGTATTCTTTTGAGCTGGTCTTCAAGATCCCCAATCTCAGTCTCCCAGTATTCTTTTGATCCAAAATCAGGGAAAAGAGGTGCGGTACCATCGGCGATATATTGATGAGTCAACCAGGCGATATAGTGTAAAAAACGCATGGCACGCAGAGGTTCAATGAGGCGCAGCGTTCGTCTGTCAAAATGGTGAAATGTTTCATATCCTTCCAGAAAGAGGTCGATTTCCAGAAGAGATTCCCTCGGGGTGCCAGGGAGAAGCATCCAGAGATCCTGAATGGGAGTTCCCATAACCATATCATCAAAATCAATAAGGAAAAATGATTCTCCTGGACGGTAAATGATGTTTGAAAAATGGCAATCACCATGAATTCTTCCAAGTGGCACACCCTCAAATGCCGGGCCTATTTCAGAGAGTAATTCATTGCAAAGTGATGAGAATCTTGTGGCCACAGGAGCCTGACTTATAACATCGCTGTCGAGGATAAATGCAACCTGATCCTGAGTGGATTTGTCTGGCAGCATTGTTATTCTATCACGGGACGCGTGCACAGCGCCCACGGCATGACTGCGTCCTAGGAGGCGTCCAATTTCAAGCCACTGATCCTCGTTGAATTCATCGTAACTGCGTCCACCACAACGGGGAAAAACACTGAAATAGAGACCGTCCTGATCTCCAAGGGTTTCACCGTTGCTAAGGGCTAATGGGGGAATTACCGGAATTTCCTGTTGATCAAGTTCAAGCAGAAAATCATGTTCATCCTGTAATGCTGCTTTAGACCAACGCTTAGGTCTGTAAAATTTTACAACCAGTCCTTTGCCGTCAGCAGTTTCGAGTTCAAAGACTCGATTAATATAACTGTTTAGTGGTCTACAGAGATTACTGCAGGGGATATCAAGCACGCTTTCAACAAGATTGAGTACTGTGTCCGGGTCGAGTTGTGGAAACGCACTGGGATGGCTGTTATTATCAGAAGAGTTCATAAACTGTATTTTTGTTTGCTGGCTAATTGATCTGCTTACCAGTATTACCTATGGTATTTAAATGTGAAAAGAATAACACATATTTGGGTGCAGGTCTTGGCTTCATTCTACTGGGAACTTTGAAAAACATAAAACAGAGAAAAGATATGCAAAGAATATGGATTACTGGCTGGCTTTTATCATTTCTCTCAATTCCTCTGTTGTCGCTTTATGGGCGTTCTTTACAATTAAATATAATGGGCCGATTTTCTCCGGAAAGTTTAGGAGTCTATCTGACACTGTCTTTTACAGGAGTGGTTTGTATTTATGGTATAGCTCTTTACAGAGCCAGTGCTAATACTCACCGTTATCATCTTCTCTGGGTGAGTTGCCTGGCCCTGTTTTTTTATTTGAGTCTGCCCTTTGTTGAAAAAATCCACATCGCTCTTTTTGGTCTGTTTGGATTCCTGAGTCAGAGGATTTTTGAACAGAAGGCTGCGGCATTTTTCTGTGTTGTTGTTTCATTTCTGGATGAGCTTTTTCAACATTTTCTAGCTGCCAGGGTAGGGGATTGGCGTGATGTCTGGTTGAATCTTTTCTCCGCTTCTCTTGGGATGTTCCTTGCTTATCTTATCTTTGAAGAGACCGATAAGAAACGGATTGTTAAGGTTATCGGCAATGATAAAGAAAAATAGAAAGATCTATTTGGAAAAGCTTTCCTGCCTTTGTTTTTTGCTGACGCTTTTATTTTTTTACAGAGAAGGCCACGCAGATGGGTTGCGTATTGTGATGTTTGATGTGGGGATGGGGCAAAGCGTATTACTAGTGGAAGATGGTAATGGACTATTGATAGATACTGGCCTAGCTGAATATGCTCCGCACATTTTGGAAAGAATGAAATTTTATGGTGTTAAGAAACTTGATTATCTGCTGCTTAGTCATCTTCATGCTGATCATGCGGCCGGATATTTTCAGATACGTGCAGTATGGCCGAAAACTGAAGTGTTTGATAGTTGTGCGATTCCTGGAGAACTTCATTCAAGTGAAGAAAGCAGTTATGGTATGTTACGGGATGCTCTTGAAAAAGACTCATTACACAATTGTCTCTCAGCGGGGGATACTGTTTCTTGGCAAGGGCATCAGTTGCATGTTCTGTGGCCAAAGGTTTTGCAGCAGAAGAATTTAAACCAAAGTTCTCTGGTACTTCTGTTGATCACCAAAACAGGTAAAAACGTATTGATAATGGGGGATGTGGATAAAAATGTGGAAAAGGAGCTAATACCTTCCCTGCAAACGTTTCTTCCTCGTGGAGTTGATATCCATGTTGCGGGTCATCATGCTGCCATCGATAGTTGTGATCCGGATTTCCTGAGTATGCTGCATCCTGAAGTGGCACTGATTTCTGTGGGTAAAAATAATCTACTTGGATATCCAGCAGAAGGCAGTCTTACCGTGCTTGAAAAGTATGGCAATACTGTGCAGCGAACTGATAAAAAAGGTGAAATTTGTTACGTTTTAGGCTCAGAAAAAGTTGTTCCCTGCACCACATTGAAGTAGTCTTGCTAAAAGTGTTACGTCTGTAAACATTCTAAAAAGAGGCATGGAAAAGGATGGAAAATATTGAAATCTCTGGCTGGGAATCTGATCTGGCTCGTCTTGAACAAAGCGTACAGGCACTAAAACGTGCAGATGTTCCAATGTTTCCAAAGCGTGATGATCCTCTTTGTATCAATCCCACAGTATCTGTTTTGGTCATGGGTTGGACAAATCTTTGCGATGTCCTGTATAGCGCAGAAACAGCCTCTGCCCCTGAAAAGGAAGATGAACTCATTCTTCTTTTCAAAAAACCTGGGGATGGTGCAATACATGTAGCACCTGCAACAAAACAACAACTGCTTGCTTTGAAGATGCTGACCGAAGATCTCGATTATCATGCCGTGGCGCTCGAAGCGGGTGTTAATATCGGACAGGTTGATGCCGCCATTGAAATATCCTGTAAACAGGGGCTTTTACTGTCTCCTCCAACAAATATTGTGCGTCCGGAAACACATTATCCCGATAGTGGTCCGGAAGGCTGGCAACGACATCTTAAATCAGACTATTTTACCCTGCAATGGCATGTGACTCAGGCCTGTGATTTGCACTGTAAACATTGTTATGACAGGTCTACTATTTCTCCGTTAACTCTGGAGCAGGGGATAACCATCCTAGATCAGTTTCGAGAGTTTATACTTGAACAAAATGTGCAGGGTCAGGTCACCTTCACGGGTGGTAATCCTCTGCTCTATGCCCATTTTGAAGAACTTTATAGAGAAGCTGCAAAACGAAATTTCACCATAGCAATTCTTGGCAATCCGACAACAAAAGAGGTGGTTGAATCACTACAAAAGATTCAGCGATTATCCTTTTATCAGGTAAGTCTTGAAGGATTGCCAGAACATAATGATTCTATTCGTGGCGAGGGCCACTTTGAACGAATTATGGAGTTTCTTGAGATTCTGGATGAGCTTTCCATCT
>DAOVZA010000191.1 GCA_030635405.1 Desulfocapsa sp. | reverse complement strand
CACATATAAAGCAGAAAATAATGGTGAAGAAATTCCGCCCTCACCCTGGGTAGAAGCACTAGAAAACTTTTATCTATTAAGCTTTAAAAAATCACTAGCAAACCATGAACTAGCCGAATTAATTTCGATGCATAGTAATATCATGATTTGTGACACTGCTTTGCATCCCATCAAAATAACTTCCAGGATTTACTCCCATAAGATGCACTCCGGCAACATAACCACCGGCTATACCAACCACATCAAAAAGAGCTGTGAGCAAAGGCACAGATATAAAAGCAGCAAGAAGTTTAGGTGAAATAAGATAACGAAAGGGGTCAATAGCCATACAGTCAAGGGCGTCAATCTGTTCAGAAATCCGCATGATACCAAGTTCAGCACACATGGCAGAACCTGCTCGCCCTGCCACCATAAGAGCTGTTAACACGGGACCAAGCTCCATAATAAGAGTGAGAGATACAGCAGAACCAAGCATACCTTCAGCGCCAAACTTATGAAGCGAATAGTATCCCTGTAGACCAAGTACCATTCCGGTTGAGGCAGCGGTAAAAAAGATTACAACAAGTGAGCCCACTCCGATAAAATTGAGTTGGCGCATGAATTCAGAAAAACGAAAAGGTGTTCTGAAACATCCCTGAATCATCTGTAGCAAATAAAGGCCCATACGTCCTGTATCAGAGATAACGGATATTCCGGTATTACCAAATCTTGTTATGATATCCTGCTTAATGGGCATAGGGCTTAACAATTGTCAATATATAGGGATAGATGCTGTAAGTTAACAAACACATTCATTAAAACAAATCACATTTCACTATGATAAAATCTGAAACAGGGAATGTCAATGTTAGAGAAAATTCTTAAATAGGCTGATGAGATTCTATCTTCCAAAAAACAAGTACCTCCGCTCCTTTGAGCAGAAAAAGGCTAAAACAATTAAATTAATTTTTTCTTGGATCAAATGTTTCCCGAAGCGCTTCTCCAATAAAGATGAGGAGAACCAGCGTCCCGACAAGAACAAAAAATGTAGAAAGTGAGAGCCACCAGGCATCAATGTTAGCCTTTCCTTGAGCCAGCAATTCACCAAGTGATGGTGTTGATGGTGGTACTCCAAGACCAAGAAAATCAAGACTGGTGAGCGCAAGAATAGAAGCAGACATCCTAAAAGGGAGAAAAGTGATTACAGGAGTCATACCGTTTGGAAGAAGATGACGGTACATAATTGTAATATCAAGCACACCGAGTGCGCGAGCCGCCTTTACATACTCCATATTTCTTCCCTTTAAGAACTCCGCACGAACATAATCAGAAAGCCCCATCCAGGAAAATAAAGAGAGTAAAACAAGAAGTAGAATAACACTTGGTTTAAAAATTGAAGCAAAGATAATTAAAAGATACAACTCAGGCATGGCACCCCAGATCTCAATAAATCTCTGAAAAAACAGATCCACCCTTCCGCCCCAGAATCCCTGTACAGCGCCAGTTATAATTCCTACCAGTGTTCCAACTGCAGTGAGCGCCAGTCCAAAAAGAATACTTAGACGAAAACCATAAAGAAGACGGGCAAATACATCTCGCCCTCTATCATCGGTGCCTAAAATATTTTCACGAGTCGGAGGAGAAGGTACTGGCCCATCAATATTAAAATTAATAGACTGATAGCTGTGATGATTTAATGGAAAGTAGGCTTTGTTACCATTAGTGCTGAGTATTTCTTGAATAAAAGGATCGAGGTAGTCAGTTTCCGTTTCAAAATCTCCACCAAATGTTGTTTCAGGATATTCAACAAACAGTGGAAAATATGTCTCTCCTTCATAGACGACCATAAGTGGAACATCATTGGATATGGCTTCAGCAAACAGACTTGTTACAAAAAAGAAAGAAAAAATGATAAGGCTGTAGAAACCCCTTCGATTACGGCAGAATCGGCGCCACCGCCTTCGTGAGAGACTGACTGATTCGGGTATCATTTGATTTTCAATCGGCGCTGTCAAAACTTATCCTTGGGTCAACTACGACATAACTCAGATCCGATAGCAATCTTGAAAAAAGGCCGATGATAGTGAAAAAATAGAGGGTACCCAACACCACAGGATAATCTCTGTTTAGCACAGACTGATACGCAAGAAGTCCCATCCCATCGAGAGAAAAGATCGTTTCTATAAGTAAACTTCCTGTGAAAAATGCGGCAATGAAATATCCTGGAAACCCGGTGATAATTGGAATAATCCCATTTCTAAATACATGCTTATACAGAACCTGCTGTTCACTTAAGCCCTTGGCACGAGCAGTCAGCACATACTGCTTACGAATTTCTTCAAGAAATGAATTTTTAGTGAGCATGGTCATTACGGCCAGACTACCCACCGCGCCGGAAGTAATGGGAAGTACCATATGCCAGAGATAATCGAGAATCTTCTTCATCATGGTCATCTCAGACCAGCCATCCGAAACAATCCCTCGTAATGGAAATATATTCCAGAAAGATCCACCACCGAAAAGAACTATCAGAGCAATGGCAAGGACAAAACCAGGAATGGCATATCCGATTAAGATTACAGCCGATGTCAAAACATCAAAACGGGAGCCATCACGAACAGCCTTACTGATCCCAAGCGGAATACATACCCCGTAAACAATAACAAAGCTCCACAGGCCAAGCGACATGGAAACAGGCATTCGTGAGATAACAAGATCGACAACGGATTGATGATAATAATAAGAGGTCCCGAAATCAAAGACCAGATAGTTTTTCATCATGGTGATGAACCGTGTAAGCGGAGGCTGATCGAACCCATAAAGTTCTTTCAGTTGGGCCACTCGAGTGTCATCAAGACCGGAACCGCCCCGATAAAAAGAAGTACTGCTTACGACCTCTCCCCCCTTGCCAAGACCTTCCATATTGGCAAGTAATTGTTCTACTGGGCCGCCTGGAACGAATTGCGTCACTATGAAAGTAAGGAGCATCACCCCGAACAAAGTCGGGATCATCAGCCCCATTCTTTTTAAGATATAAAAAATCAAAACAGACGTTTAATCCTTGTATTTTCTTGGTCTATATGGCTAGGTGCAGTGAAATGTCTCAGTTCGCAGTAACTTTCTTTCTTATATGGTAAAATCATATGATTACAACAGCAGAAGACCTCAAAGCTCTGATGGTACGGGCGCATCAAACAGATGCAATAGCAATTGATACTGAATTTGTTTGGGAGAGGACCTATTATCCTAAACTCGGCCTCATTCAACTGGCTCTTTCCGATGAAGAATGTTTCCTCATCGATCCCTGTGCCTTAAGCGACCTCTCTCCACTTGGAAAATTACTCGCTGACACAGCAGTTGTCAAAATATTTCATGATGCGCCTCAGGATCTTTCAATTCTACGAGCAGCAACCGGATATGATCCAACAAATATTTTTGACACCAGACTTGCAGCAGGATTTAGTGGACTGACATCCACCCTTTCTCTTGCAGCTCTCATCGAATTTCTACTCGACATCAAACTTGATAAATCTGCAACACGTACCGATTGGCTTAAACGCCCATTGGACACAAAACAGACTGTATATGCAAAAGATGATGTTCGATATCTACGTGCTGTTCGCGTTTTACTGCTGGCTCGGGTTCTTCCTGAAAGCCTTTCATGGATGGAAGAAGAATTACAGCGACTCGACTCCCCTGAAAGTTACCTCGGAGTCTCTGATGAAGAACGTTACAGCAAGATAAAAGGAGCTGGTAATCTTGATGCCAATGGCCTTGCGATATTGCAGAAACTTGCCACTTGGCGAGAAGAAGAAGCCAGAAAGAAAAATCGCCCTCGTGGCCATATCATAAAAGATAATGTCCTGCTTTCAATTGCAATCGACACTCTGCAGGATCATAATTCTATAGGGAAATGTGGTGAGATATCAGCTAAAAGCGTTAAAAAATATGGCGACACACTGATACAACTTGTAAGCAAAGGTCTTCAGCGTCCAAAGGACAAATGCCCTCCACTTTTACGAAACACAAAAATCACTAAAAAAGAAAAAACTGCTCTTACAGGACTCCAGGACTATATAACACTTAAAAGTGATGTGAGTGGCATTGATCCGGCGCTCCTTGGCAATAAAAATGAGCTGATGAAATGTATCAGGCACACTGCACTTTCCACATCAAGGCAGAAGAGTGGCTGGAGAAAAGCATTTCTCGCTGAAATGAAGCCTGAATAAATCGTTTTTCATATGAATATTTACTTTGCCGGTGCCATTAGAGGTGGTCGGAATGATGCTGAACTCTACTCTGCGATCATAGACTTCCTTAAATCATACGGCACCGTACTTACAGAACATGTTGGTAACGAGAAGCTTCTTGATCAGGAGCAGTTCCTTTCAGAAGAAGATATATACAGACGTGACATGGAATGGCTAAACAGAGCTGATGTTCTTGTTGCAGAAGTTAGCACTGCATCGCTTGGGGTCGGTTATGAACTGGCGGCCGCCGAAAAATTAAATATCCCCTGCCTCTGTTTGTTTCGAGAATCTAGCAGTAAAAATCTTTCTGCCATGATTCAAGGGAATCTCTATTTTCAAAAAATACTCTATGAAACTCTTGAAGAAGCCATAAAACATCTTTCTAAACACCTCACAAGCCCGAACTAATAAGAGGTTACATAGATTTAAATGCGCTCCTATTTTCGCAAAATGAAAGGTGGTGGCAAGTCCCCCGGATTCACCTCTATATCAAACATATTCTGGTCATTCCTAGGAGCTTTCACGGGAATGGCAGCACTCCATTTCAGTATGCTGGATCACCTGTTAAGCTCGGCAGATATCAACATGACCATAGGGAGTTTTGGAGCCTCGGCAGTACTGGTCTACGGAGCCATTGAAAGCCCACTTGCTCAACCAAGAAATATTATTGGCGGCCACATTATTTCTGCCCTGATAGGCGTGTACTGTTATCAGCTTTTCCCGTCCCAACTCTGGCTAGCAGCATCACTGGCAGTAGCGGGTTCTATAGCAGCCATGCACCTGACAAAGACACTCCATCCTCCCGGAGGTGCAACTGCACTTATCGCTGTAATTGGCAGTCCGCAACTTCATGACATTGGCTACCGGTACGCCTTGGCTCCTGTGGCCCGCGGTGCTTTTATCCTGCTT
>DAOVZA010000240.1 GCA_030635405.1 Desulfocapsa sp. | reverse complement strand
TGTAAAAGAAACTCCAGCCTTCTCCAGTCCCTCGCGCACCGCATCAAAATCTTCAGGGGCAGTAACTATCTGAAAATGTTCTTCCTCTTCCACAACATCATCGGCACCTGCATCTATGGCAAGATCCATCAATTTTTCTTCGTTAATGGTTGATTTATCGACAAGACTACTACCTTTTTTATATAACATTTAGCCTTCACGGACGAACTCACCGAGATTCCCGACACTTTTAGAAAAATAATGGCGAATATCAGCAACTGTTCGATTCCGGTTATCTGTCATACATTCAACAAGAACAGCTATACCGCCGGGGCCATATCCTTCATAGAGAATTTCATCATAGATTTCGCCCTCAATCTCACCGGTTCCTTTTTTAATAGCACGGGTGATATTATCCTTAGGCATATTTTCAGAACGAGCCGTGGCAATTGCACTACGAAGTCGTGGATTTCCATCAGGATCACCGCCGCCCATACCGGCAGCCACTGTGATCTCTTTAATGAGACGAGTGAATACTTTTCCACGTTTGGCATCAGCTGCCCCTTTTTTGTGCTTAATATTTGCCCATTTAGAATGTCCTGACATAATACCTTCCCTTTTTCGTTATATTTATTTCTTCCGAAACCCCATGCCCAGGAGAAAAACCTCACGACTCTCCACTCTTGAACTTTTGGGTTTAACGGTCTTTACTTTTTTAAACAGCTCTCCGGCTTCTTTAAAAAAAGCCGGATACTCTTCTCCCTGAAAAACTTTACAGTAGTAGTTTCCATTTGGGAGCAACAACTCGGAGGCGAGTGCCAGAGTTTGTCTCACAAGAATCATTGACTTTTGATGGTCCGCCCATCGATTCCCGGTTGTACGAGGTGCAAGGTCTGCTATTAGCGCTCTGAAATTGGGTCGTATCTTTCGTACTTCAGTAATCATCTCAGGTTTCATGATACTTTCTCTTATCCAGACAATTTCAGATCCACCAGCACGAGGAGAAGCATCCACTTCCTGTATATCGACACCAACAACAATCCCTTTTGCACCGACCACTTCAGAGGCATATAGAGACCAGCTTCCCGGGCAACATCCAAGATCAAGTACCGAATCACCACGACTAATAAACTTGTGTTTATTCAGTGCTTCTTCAAGTTTATAAACTGATCTTGCCGGATATTTGTCTTTTTTAGCCTTCTTGTAATAAAAATCTTTTACTTTACGCACGTTTTCTCTACTTTACTTTTCATACCTTAAGAACAGATATATTATTCATTTAGTTCAACACTTTTTAGCGTACTCTGCTGTCTTTGACAAGACAGAAGTTCTTCAGTTCTTTGCACTGCTTTTCAATTTTTCTTTCACCCAAAGTAATGCCTGATCACGACTTCCTACTTCACCCTCCACCTGCGCCTCCTGCAATTCATTAAGGATTCGCGAAAATTCAGGCCCCGGATGTAAAGAAAAAACCTCTATCAGATCCTTTCCTGTTATCAAACGTGGCCCATGAAGAGCTGGTTTTATATCTTTTTCATAGGTTTCCAGAACGTCACAGAGCAGCGCTCCGAGTTCCTCCTCCATGGCATCAGGCTTCGTCTCACCTTTCCCTGCCAGACTATCTGCCATTGCAAGAAAGAAGAGTCCTATCAGATCTTCTCCTGCACGCTTTGCAAGTTTTAGACATGCTTTTTTGCTTAGCCCCTGTTTACTGCGGCGCACATTACACAAATGAAACGGGTGCATATGCATTTCGGTTAAGGATGCAACTCGATCACGTTTGTCATTGGCCCAGCGTAAATCACGCCCAAGTTGCTGCACCAGTTTTCGGCCCACCCCATCATGGTTATAAAAGGTGATACGTCCGCCCTTATCTTCACGGATCTTGCGTGTTGCTGGCTTACCCAGATCATGTAGTAACGCCCCCCATTTCAACACTTCAGTCATTCCTGGTCGATTGAGGTATTCCTGAAGCCGATCATTACATTCGGGATAATACATTTCAGGTTTTGCAAGTATCTTTTCCATATTGCCAAGTGCTGCAAGGCTATGTTCAAAGACATCAAGATGGTGTGATGGCGGCTGACTGAGGTTCACACCATCCTTCAGCTTTGGAATGACCTGAAACAGTAATCCCGATTTTGCCATCACCGAGATAACTTCATGCGCCCTGTTCGATGCCATGATCAGATCCATTTCATAGCTAATCCGTTCAACAGAGACATTTTCAAGAAGGGCCGCGTGATCATAAATAGAAGCAACGGTTTGTTCTTCGAGTTCAAATCCAAATCGCGACCAGAGCCGATACCCGCGAAGCATTCGCAAAGGATCGCTGGTAAAGGCCTTTGGACAGGCTCGCAAAACTCCGGCACCAAGATCATTAATGCCACCGAGTGGATCAATGATTGTAAGCTTAACTGATGCATCCATAAAATCATGAAAGCTTATCCCCATGCCATTCAAGGTGAAATCTCTCATGGACAGATCTTCTTCAATAGTGCTTGCGCCCAGACGAAAACTTGAAAAATCGATGGTAAAACCTCTCCAGACCACCCGCCCAGCATCTTCTTCAGCGGTGCCAAGCGGTACAAAGGTACCTCCATCAAGATTCTGGATCAACAAACGACAGCAATGAACAGCGTCACAATCCACCGTAAAATCAAGATCGTTTGGAATTTTACGCAACAACCAGTCACGAACCGTACCACCAATCAAAAACATATCTCTGCCCAGTTCATCAGCTACAGCAGTAAGCGCTGTAAAGAGCTGAGGTGGGTAATCGGATATATGCTTACGGAGATCGTCAATGGTGGTCACAAGCATCGTCTCTTCCCTTTCTTTTTCAAGTTTCATGTATATAGTGGTTGCTTCATAGAACGTAACACTTAACAAATAAAAATAGAACCGATACGTGAATGGATACTCCAACGCAACGCATGCTTAAAATCGGTAAGGCCACCATTGGCCTTATTGGTCTCGACATTGCTCTAAACAAAGCCCTTGCAGAAAAAATCCCTGTTGAAAATATCGATGAACATCTTTACCAGGAAATTCGCACTCAAAACTATATTCCTCCCGGCATGATGCAGGAATACAAAGCCGCTCTGAAAAGAGAATATAGAAAACTGCTTGGGGAAGACGTAGGCGTTGATGACGATCTTATTATTCGGATTTTTGGTACCGGCTGTATCAGTTGTAATAGCCTCCGAGATGCTGTTATCGATGCCATGATGAGAGCTGACATTGCTGCTGATATTCATATGATCCATGAACCCGATGAAATAGGAAGATATGGTATTATGGCAACTCCTGCACTGATGATCAACGGTGTGGTAAAAACAGCGGGTATCCACCCCACTCCTGTTCAGCTTGAAGCGTGGCTTCTGGAGGCCGCCGAAAAATAACATGCCAGAACTTGTTCTTGCGCCCATCCGAGGTATTACAGACTGTTATTTCCGAACTCTTTTTAATCAGTATTTCCCTGGCTTTGATTCAGCACTAGCACCCTTTATTAATCCTCAACGATATTCATCGTTTGATGCAAAACAGCTCAAAGATGTCCTGCCTGGAGCTAACCTGGAGCTACCGGTTGTACCGCAGTTACTTCATAATAACCCTGAAGATTTTCTCTTTCTGGCGAGTCGTTTACGGGATCTGGGATATAAAGAAGTGAACTGGAATCTTGGTTGTCCTGCACGAATGGTTACTAAAAAATGCAGAGGATCTGGGCTTCTACCCTTTCCTGACAAGATTCTTGCTTTTCTGGATCAGGTCATACCAAAACTTGAGATGCGGCTATCCATAAAGACTCGCCTTGGGTATGAGAGTTCTCAGGAAATTTCCAACCTGCTCCCTCAGCTTGACCAGTATCCTCTTTCAGAGATTATTATTCACCCTCGTTTGGGAACCCAGATGTACAAGGGAGAGACAGACAAAAAGAGTTTTGGGGAATGTTTGCAACTGAGCCGACATACTATTGTTTACAACGGTGATATCGTCTCCAGAGATTTTTTCGAAACCCTACAATTACAGTTCCCGAGCATCGATAAATGGATGATAGGAAGAGGAGCATTAGCCAACCCATTTCTTGCGGCATCAATACAGGGAAATGAGATTAAAAACAGGAAGCAGCAGTTAAGAAAGTTCCATGATGAACTCTACACCTGCTATGAAGATATCCTCGATGGTCCGGCGCACCTTTTAGGACGAATGAAACAGCTCTGGATTTATCTTAGTGCCTTTTTCCCTCCGGAACAAAAGACATGGAAACTGATCAAGAAGTGTAAAACTAAAGAGAAATATCAAGAAGCGATAACTCAAATTTTTGACTGACGTAGTCTCTAAACCAATAAGCTATCTGAAAATTTTGCCCCTTCCTCTACTTTAGCATTATCCC
>DAOVZA010000102.1 GCA_030635405.1 Desulfocapsa sp. | reverse complement strand
TACTCAAGCTCAGTTGGAAGCATTTAAGGCTTCGGGTATTAATCATATTTTAGCAATAGCTGAGGTGGATTTGTGCATTGTTGCATCCTTTCTTTTCGGTATCATTTACTGGCTGGCAAGACGTTCAACGGTTCTTATGCTGAATTTATCCTGTAAGAAACTTGCTCTTCTGACTACCATTCCGTTACTCTGCGGGTATGCACTTCTTGCAGGATTTCAAACGCCTGTTCAACGCTCACTGATTATGATTCTGCTATTTATTCTCTCTTTTTGTGTACAACGCAAGCCTTCACCTTTTACCACTCTGTCCTTTGCAGCACTGATTATTCTCCTGCTTAATCCAGCGGCACTTTTCACTGCCTCCTTTCAACTTTCTTTTGCTGCTGTTGCTTCATTAATATTGATTCTGCCACAGTTACAATCAATTCTAAAAGCAGAGGCTATTTCTGACCGAACTGGGATACGTCATTATGCAACCATCTCCAGACAATGGATTACTGCTGCTCTACTTGTCTCTGTCGTCGCAACTATTGGCACTGCACCTCTGCTTATTAGCAGTTTTAATCGCATATCAACAGTTGGACCGCTAGTAAATCTACTGCTTGAGCCTTTACTGTGTCTCTGGAGTCTCCCAATTGGCTTGCTGGGTGTCTTTGTATTATTCATTCATCAACCCATGGGAGAATGGCTTCTTAATATTGGTGGAATAGGAATTACAGGCGCTGCTTCTGTGACTGACTTTTTTGCTCAACTTGAATTCTCAACACTTTGGTTACCGACTCCATCCATTACGTTGATTCTCCTTTATTACCTTTCTCTTTCACTCTGCTTTTTAAATATTTCTCTTAAAAAGACCTTACCGGTTTTCCTGATTGTATGTGTCCTATTCGTTTTTCCGCCAGAATCATTAAATTTAAGATCTTCAACAGAATCCGAATTGGTTTTTCTTGATGTTGGCCAGGGAAGTTCAACATTCATTAATTTTTCAGGCGGAAAGAAGGTATTGATTGACGGGGGTGGCAGTTCTTCTGAAAAATTTAATGTCGGGGATAGTATTATTGCACCATATCTTTGGGATAGAGGGATCATCCGACTTGATGCCGTTGTCATAACGCACCCCGATTCTGATCATTTTAACGGAATCCCTTTTATCTTAAAACGTTTTAAACCTGACATTTTATGGATCAATGGGAACGACGGACACAACCAGGAATATGACGACCTTCTCAATCTTGCGGAAAGTCTTGGTATAGAGATCAGAACGCCTCAACACACAGAGATACTCCTGAAATCAAATGGTGATACTCTACAAAACATTGCAAATCCATATCTGAATAGAGATGGCAAACTAAAAATAGAGAGTAGCGTTCCCTCCAACGATGAGAGCCTGATTCTCAAATTTACTGGAACTAATCGTAAATTATCATGTCTCTTTCCAGGTGACATCACTAAAGTAGTGGAGAAAGTATTAGTTCAGAACAGTAACAAAAGTAGTTTGCAATCGACTTTTATACTTTCACCACATCATGGCTCCAAAACCTCAAATACTTCAATATTTCTTGATAGTATTCATCCAGAGCAAATCATTGTATCAGCTGGTCGTTTTCGTCCCTTATTGTTTCCATCACCGGCACTCAAACTTTATTGTAAGGAAAACAGCATTCCACTTCTAAATACAGCTGAATCAGGTGCAATAAGCATTAAAACAGAAGGTGATCAAATCAATATCGTCCAATTTATGTAAAAAAAAGGCCTTACAGAATATCTTCTGTAAGGCCTTTTTTGTATTTGTTTCTACCTGTAAAATCTCAGCGTATCTCTACCCCACTCGCTTTTACAGCCGCCTTCACTTCGGCAATAGGAACTTCTCTACGATGAAAGATCCCAGCAGCAAGTGCTGCTTCTGCATCAGTCTCACGAAAGACATCAACAAAGTGAGCAGCAGAACCAGCTCCTGAGGATGCAATAACAGGAATAGTAACAGCACTTTTCACATGATTGATGAGCTCAAAATCAAAACCGCTGTTTGTGCCATCCTTATCAATACAATTCAGAAGAATCTCACCAGCACCAAGTGCCTCACAACTTGCAGCAAGCTGTATTGCATCCAGATCACGGCCTTCCCTGCCACCTTTAACAGTGCATTGATACCAGCAGTAGTCTTCGCCATTGGGTCCAGGAACAACTGTTTTTATAGTATTATGATTGGTATCTTCAGGACTTTTCACATAAACACGCCTTGGGTCAACCGAAATAACCACGGCTTGAGCCCCATATGCATATGAGATTTGTTCAATGGAACTTTTACCAGTTTTTGTACCACTCTTGATATATTCTTCTGCGGTATAACAGGCATCCGATCCAATGGAGATTTTATCAGCACCCGAACGAAAATATTCATAGGCGACATCGAGTGATGTATATTCTTTTCCATTTGAGTCAGTAAACTCACGAATACCACCACCTATTGTCAAAGGAACAAAGACGTTTTCAGAAGTCTTCTGTAAAACCTCAAGCATGGGTTGATCTTCCATTGGAAAATCTCTAAAACCTGTGATATTAAGAAAGGTTATCTCGTCGGCACCTTCTTCATAGTACCGTTTTGCAAGTTCTACGGGTTTTCCAAGATTTCTTACTTCACCCTTATCACGCACATCATATTGATCACCCTTTGTGACAACCAAATCACCATTATCATTGGTACGCACATCTAAACAGGCGATAACTCGTTTAGCTATTTTAGTTTCTTTGTGGGTAGCAGTCGAAATCTCAATAGGATTATTATTTCCAGCTTTCAGGTAATTCCCTAAAATATTTAGTCCAGCTTCACCACTTTTTTCGGGATGAAACTGGAAAGCTGTCACGTTACCCTTCTGAACACCACTTACAAATTCTTCACCATAATTTGTTGTGGTAAGTAGCCACTCCTTATCAATCTCTTCAAGAAGTGCTTTATACGAGTGAACAAAATAGAGCTTTTCACCTTTATATCCGGCAAAAAGAGGTGACTGCTGATGAATATTCACACCATTCCAGCCAATCTGAGGAACTGACAGATTACTTCCTGTAGTAAACCGTTTAATTTGACCTTTTAATATGGAAAGCCCTTCTACACCTGGTGATTCCTCGCTCCCCTCAAAAAGAGTCTGTAAGGCTACACAAATGCCTAGAACAGACTTGTCAGCTTTCATACGCGCTATCAACGGTTCTGCAAAGCCATCAAGGCGTAACCGATCCATAACTGAGCCATAGCTTCCGACACCTGGAAAAATCAATCGCTCTGCATTCAGGATGTCTGCAGGACTTTTAACGTCCTGTACGGTATACCCAAGTTTTCGTATCGCATTTCTAACGCTTCGCACATTGCCAGCGCCATAATCAAGTAGTGTTATCATTTTCTTCTTTCTTATAATAAGGGCTGGTAATATTTTCCGTTGGCACAGCCTCTACAGAGATTTTTGCCATCCTTTTCAACATCACGACAATCCTGAACCCAATCGCCACAACTCTCACACTGAATACGTTTCAGCGGACGTCCCGGCATATCTTCTTCAGGGATATCAACCTTTACTTCATCTATGGTAAAAAGTTCTTCCTCTGGCATAACTCGATAAGCGCCTAACTGCCGCTGATATTTATTTACAATTTCAGGACAATACTTTTTTGAAAGTTCACGAGATTCTTCTCTTGCCACAAGACGCACAGCTTTACCGGTATCAAGATTAACAAATGTTGCTGCCATAACTCCGTAATCGATCCAACGCATGGAACGTTTACCCAAGCTGCATCCGGTAACTGACTGGATAGCATCGGTGGCACAGCGATCAATTTCCACCAGCACATAAAGCTTCTTCCGATCCAGCCCTCTAGGATCCTGAATGCCTATGGCCTCAAGGCCCAATATAGACATCCTGACGCCAATAACCTGTCCGGCACAGATATGTCCATGAACTTTGGTGGATCGTTCCAGCAGGACATCAAATGATTCCATTTCACTCTCCAAAATAAATTAAAACAGACATAATTCTTTCAATTGCACAATACTCAGCGACCAATCCAGTGTCAACAAATGCTAAAACTCAAAGCCCTTTTGTGCTTTGATACCAGACTGGTACGGATGTTTAATCTCTTTCATTTCCGTCACAAGGTCAGCAAGTTCAATCAATGCATCGGTTGCATAACGACCGGTAATCACAACATGCTGTTGTTCAGGTTTATCCTTAAGTACTGACAAAATCTCATCTTCTTCAAGTATTTTATAATGAGGAAGATAGGTTAACTCATCAAGAATAACCAGGTCATATTCATTTTTCTTGATTATCTCTTTAGCAAACTCCCAGGCCTCAAGTGCCACTTGCTTATCTTTTTCAAGATCGTCTGATTTCCAGGTAAAGCCTCGCCCCATAACATGAAAATCAAGCAGTGGTGAAAATTGTTTTGCAGTTTCCATTTCACCATACTTCCAGCTCCCCTTAATAAACTGGATAATACAAACTTTGTGTCCATGCCCAAGAGCTCTAAAAGCAAGCCCTAAGGATGCAGTGGTTTTTCCTTTCCCGTTTCCGGTAAAGACTGCCACAAGACCTTTTGTTTTATTATTTTTGGACTTTTTTTGTTCCATGGCTGAAACTCCTGTCATTTCATTATTAACTGTTTTTCTGAAAAACTCCCAACCATGACACAAAGAAAATCATACGACATCATTAAAATAATCTTCCACATGAATCTCATCTATCTGATCCGCCTGCATATACTTTTCAGCATACTCTTGATAGAGGCCGGATTTGATCAGTAATTCAAAGAGATCAGGACATATGTGACCATCATTTCTCATAAAACTCATGATTTTAAGGCAACTACTGAGAGTTTTAGGGGTTTTATATGGCCGGTCAGCTGCGGTTAATGCTTCAAAGATGTCAGCAACAGCCATGATCCGTTCAGGAATTGTCAACTGTTCAGCAGTTAAACTTCGTGGATACCCACTGCCATCAAGTTTTTCATGATGATTACCAGCCCAATCAGGAACTCGTCTAAGTTCCTTGGGAAAGGGTAAAGTATTGAGCATTTCTATGGTTTGTACAATATGATCATTAATTTTATAACGCTCTTCATTGCTAAGCGTGCCCTTGGCTATGGACAAATTATAGAGTTCTCCCTGATTATATCTATAATGTGGTACCGGCATGGTTATATGCCAGGGATTCTCTCCATATGGATCCCCGCCATCAAGACGCGCAAAGATGTGCTCCTTTCTATCGGCCAGTAATGTTTCTTCTGCTGGCAAATCGATTATGGAATCCATGTCCGTTCTCGCCTCTTCTTCCCCGGACAGCCCAATACGATTATCAAAGTTACGTTGCCATATCTGTGCACCAATGTTTTCTAATCGACTCACCTTATCTGGCGCCATGAATTCTCCGCCCATATTACATTCGGCAATGTAGGTAAAATCTTCCTGTAACTCTGTCCGCCGATTGTTTCTAATGCCATGGAGCTTATCCTCTTGGTTTGGGGTTTCTATAAGCCCCCTATAGAATGCAATATCAGCATCACGCCAAAGGACTTCAAATCGGGTGCGAATTTCATGAATGCGGTTATATATGGTTTCAAGTTTTGTCGCTTTATCGACAACATACTCTGGAGTTGTCACTTTTCCACAATCATGAAGCCAGGAGGCAACAAAAAGTTCATAGTGTTCATCTTCGGATAGCTTGAAGTCTTTAAAGGGAGTATCAGTTGTAGATGAAGCTGCCTCAGCCAACATTCCTGCAAGCACTGGAACACGCTGACAATGCCCTCCTGTATATGGAGATTTTGTATCAATGGCACCAGCTATCAAACGTACAAAGGAATCAAAAAGATCTTTTTGGGCCCTGATAAGCCTGTTGTTGTCTAGTGCCAGTGCCGCATTGGAGGCAAGAGCTTTAACATAAGCAACTTTATCTTCTGAAAAATCTGTCACTTCGTTATTCTCATCCCGGGCATTCACAAGATGTAACAATCCAATCACTTCATCTTGACGATTTAAAAGAGGAATAAGAAGCAACGAGTAACACTCATAGCCCTTTTTTTCATGTATTTGCACTATGGGTAAAGATCGTCCTGCAAGAAAAGTCCTCAGGGAGTTTAGAACTTTAGTATGAGCACTTCGAATAACAGATTCCTCAAGTGTAGAATCTTCTGAACTCTCTTCGTTAATAGCTATTGGATCAATAAAGATTTCTTCATCTTTCAAGAATACATCAGACTTGGTATTACGCACCAAAACATAGGAAAAACTCGTACCATCATCACTGACCAGACCTATACCACCGCCATCGGCACCTGCAACAGATTGTGCCTCTTTAACTATCATTTCAAGAACCTTATCCATCCTTTTTTCGCCGGACAAGGCCCTTGCAATTTCAACAAAGCGATTAATTGCCGTCTGCATAACCGACATGCTTGATGCTAACTGATCAACTTCACAAATACGTGATTGAACAGTGAGAGGAGTGGATAATTTAAAATTCTTTATATTTTCTGCCTGTTTAGAAAGATCACGCAGAGGTTCTGCAATACGCCGAGAAAAATAAATGCCAAGACATAGTGCCACAATGACCACTGAAAACAAAATCAGAAAATTACGCTTTCGTGTAGCTTGAGCATCTGCCATTAACTCATCAAAAGGAGAAGCGATGGCTATATTGATTCCATTTTTGGTTGCACTGTTAATATGTCTTCCATGAGCATACCACTGTTTACCATTCACTTCTAAAACGTAGCCACCATGGTGATTAACAGCGATGGATTTTTCATACAGATTGCCAATGACCTTATTTTTAAGATCCTTAACGTGCAATGAAGAACCACTTCCAGCCTTCTTTAATTCTTCGAGTCGAATCAAGTCAGTTTCATCAGCACTTAAAAGGACTCGACCCTCTCTATCCAATAATACTATCTGTGTAGAAGGAGTAAGTTTCTGTTTTTGAAGAAGAACAGCAAGGACACTAAGAACCGAATCAGCCCCGACAACTCCTGCACCATCTTGCAATAAATG
>DAOVZA010000412.1 GCA_030635405.1 Desulfocapsa sp. | reverse complement strand
GCTGAACTTATCATTGACCAAAAAGTATCTCTGCAAAATCTTTCCATGCAGCATGTCTCACCATACACTCTGGATGCCATTGGAACTCATTTCCCAGATGGCTATTTAACTTACACCTCTCAATTAAACATTGCTGAGGATGAAATTGACATGACCAATACACTTGTGTTCACTGACTTAAAAGCCGAGTCCCTTGAGGGTGAACTCGCAGATGAGCTCAATAATCAATTGCCAATTCCTCTGGATCTGGCCCTAAGCATGCTGCGAGACAGCAATGGAGTGATAGATCTTGATATCCCCATTGATGGAGAGTTGTCTCAATTACATGTGGGAGTAACAGACCTTATTATTACGGCCCTAAGTACAGGTATCACCGTTGCCGTAACACCCTATCTTGCCTACACTGTACTTGGGCCTGCCGGTGCACTTGCATTTGTCGGTGCCAAAGTTGGCCAGTCACTACTCAACACAAAATTGCCCAGTTTAGAATTTGAAGCAGGTGCTCGGGAACTTAGCAAAGAACATGAAGAAATTCTTAAAGAGGTTGGTGACGAAATACAAGACAATGAAGATACGACCTACAGCATCTGTGCAAAAGTTACACGTGATGAATTATCGGCCAACGAATCAACGGATATGGGGGAGCAAGCAGTGCTGCAGGATGAAGCAGTACGTTTGGAACTCTTTAAACTTGGTGAACAACGCTCTCTTCTTGTTAAGGATTTCCTGCTTTCAAACTTTAACATTGATGAAGAAAATTTACTAATATGCAATCCTGGTGTGAATTTTAAAAAGGACAGCAAAGCAAAAATTTCCTTCAAGGCATCACCAAAGGAATAAACCAATTACATTATCAAAATTTTACACTACTGAATTAAAGGTGCTCTTATGCTAAATTTCAGAACTTTTCGTCTCAGTCTCATTTTTCTTTTATTATCTCTATTCATTACGCCACAGGCATACTCGGAGCCAATGAACAACTGGCCACGAGATGTTAAGGTCTCTTCCGGTACTATTACTATCTACCAACCCCAGGTTGAAAGCCTCGAGGGAAACATCTTAAAAGGCAGAACAGCGATTGCCTACAATGCAACTGGTAGCGATTCGCCAGTATTTGGTGCCGCCTGGTTCACCTCACAGGTGAACATTGACCGGGAAAACCGCACCGTCCACCACGAAACTTTAGAGATCACCAATACTCGTTTTCCAGACGATAATAAACAGATCGGAAAAGAGTTCAATGCAGCCATTCAGCAGGGTGTGAAAAAGGGTAATTTAACATCATCTCTTGATGAATTAACCACAGCTCTTGCAGCCGTGGAACAGGAACAGAAACAGGCGTCAAAACTTAACAACGATCCTCCTGAGATTATTTATATGGAGAAACCTGCATTGCTCATTGTAATCGATGGCAAAACCACACTGCAGAAAATTGAAAATAGTGAGTATCAAGCTGTAGCCAACACCCCATATCC
Source organism: Desulfocapsa sp. (assembly GCA_030635405.1). The sequence continues at coordinate 1,027 of DAOVZA010000412.1, read as the reverse complement.
TCTTTTTTCTGAAGAAAACGGAAATAAGTGGTTTCTAAATGCTGCAGATAACGTCTGGTACAGTGCCAAAAACGCTGATGGCCCCTGGGACTATACCAACGAGCCTCCAACTGCCCTTGTAAAGATGGTTGAAAAAAAGGCTACTGAAAGCAAAGATACAACTAAAAAGGATGACTCTAAGGTTAAGATCACTGCTGAAAATGCTCCTGAAATTGTGGTTGTTCACAAACCGACAGAGCTGATTGTCTCCAAGGGAAAAGCTGAATTTTCTCCTTTGACAGACGGTCTTCTATCCATGAGCAATACAGATTCCGACGTGTTTATGGAGCTTAAGAGTCAAAAATATTATCTCATTGTTTCTGGACGCTGGTACAAGGCCGATTCCATGACTTCAACATGGCATTTTGTTGCAGCTGACAAACTACCGGCAACGTTCACAGAAATCCCTGCAGACTCCGAGTATGCTGATGTCAGAGCTTCCATTGCAGGTACAGATGAAGCTAAAGAAGCAATCATGGATGCCCAGATACCTCAAACCGCATCTGTTAAGAAGGGCGAGGTTGACATCAAGGTTTCCTACGACGGAAAACCAGAGTTTAAAAAAGTTGATGGTACTGATCTCAAATTTGCCGTGAACTGTTCAGAAACGGTGATTGCAGCTGGTAAACAGTTCTATCTTGTAAAAGACGCTGTCTGGTATCTTTCCGCCTCTGCGACAGGCCCTTGGACAGTATCCGATCATGCACCTCCCGGAATCGACAAAACAGCTCCATCAAGCCCTGTCTACAACACTAAGTATGTTTATGTGTACGGATCCACACCAGAAGTTGTCTATGTGGGCTATACTCCAGGTTATGCTGGAAGTTACATCTATGGACCCACCATTGTGTATGGAACAGGCTAATACTATAACCCCTGGATTACTCCCTATTACTATTATCCACGTCCTGCGACCTGGGGATTTGGTGTCTCCTATAATCCCTGGACGGGATGGGGCTTTGGTATGAGTTGGAGTTCAGGTCCATTT
>DAOVZA010000156.1 GCA_030635405.1 Desulfocapsa sp. | reverse complement strand
TTCAAGATCTGCTTGAATACGCTTTGCCAGCTTATATTGATCATCTATAAACTTTCCTTCTACGGCAATCTCTGAGTAGACCTCTTCTGGTAAAAAAGGATTCAGGATCTCTTTCTCTTTCGTCAACCAGAAGACAAAAATTGCCCTTATGAAATCAACAATCAGATTGGAGCTCTCCACATGGCTCTGTTTTCGTAAAAAATGAATCAGCAGATCTCTTCGTTTATGAATTTCATCAAGCTCCGTTGAGACTTCACGAAGATCTCCCTCAGCTCCGATCTCATTAAAGAAAACGGGCATAAGCTTGGTAAACTGTTTGGTAAGATTATAAACAGGCTCAATGGGATGGTTGAGCAGATTGGTAATATCTCGTTGAAAAAGATCTGTGTCTTTGACGCAGGTTCCTGAAAGCTTGATATTGATGATAAGTGCTGAAAAAAGTGTTCCACACCACTTTGGCTCCTGCATGATTAAATTCAGCCAGGCCCTGATATTAGCAAGGTGTGCAGGATTGGTGATGGGCTGCCAGTCTTCATCGACTCCCATAACATTAGCGTATTGAAAACCAAAACGAACGGCCTGCCAGAGAAAGGTTTCAACCATTCGTCCATTTTTTCGCCTAAAAACCTCACCACCAAGAACCTGAATACACTGAATGGAGGTATGGGGATATTTCCTCACATTGGCCTTTAACAACTGAAAAGCAGTGAGAAGAAATTCTTCGATCTCTTCAAATTTCTGAAGACGAATGAGTTGCACCAGAGAGCGGTTAATCTCACGCAATGTCTCTTCATGGATAAGGTACAATCCTTTGGTATCCATGATTCGAAATAGAAAAAGGAGTTTCTGGTTTTCAGCAAATCGGTTCAGTGGCAACCCCTGCTCCTTTACCTTACCAAGCTCAGCCTCATCGGCCTGGGCAAGTCTTGCAGGAATTTCCTTGTATAGTCGCACGATATCAACATGGGCTGGTAAATCTAAAATATCACGCAGCGCAGTCACCGGATGATCTTTGGTATTAATAGCGGTCACTGTTTTTTTATTCTTCTCCATGGACTCATGAGAAATTGCAGAGAACAGTTTTCCCGAATGAAAATTCTCACACAATTCTCCACAATGCCCAAGGAACCATGGAAGCGGATCATCCTCCTTGAGCCAGTAATCATAATTCCTCTTCAGAATAGCCTGCATCAACTCTGCAATAGGATCATAATCAAACTCTTCCGCTCCCTTATCAACAAAGCCAAGAAGAGATGTGGCCAGTTTCTTCATGGGATGCTGCCCCTGAACAATGTGCATCATGATGGGACTCTCGCCATCATCAAGTTCAAGGAGCTGTTCAAAATATGAGTTCAATGCAGACTGATAACGAAACAGATCATCCGTTGAGAAAAGACTCACCATTTTAGCAACCCAGGCCACCTGAGATTCGATTATCTGGGAGAGAAGTTTACTGTTTTTCTCAGAGTCCTCCATGGCTGTGACAAAAATAGAACCAAACAGCGCAAAGGCCTCCGGCCCCTTCTCATGCCGCATATAGTAGTTACTATTTTTGAGAACAAAACTTCGTAACTGTGGGATGAGAATATTCCAGTTTCGATAGGGGTGACAGATTTCATAAAGAAGATGTTCGAGGGTATTGTGAAGACCTTTATAGCGGGTGACAACATCGAGTAAAAGCTGTAATTCAGGATCCAGGACGACCTCTTCAGCAGTTTCCAGAAGATTAGCTGTTAGAGCATCCGTTTCAATATTCTCTTTCAATTTCTTCATTTTTTCTCTTTAAGATGCCTGAATTTTATCATTTTAATCTCGGAGTATGATTGAACCAGTCTTTTACAAGGATAGCATTTAGGAAACAATTCCACCACAAATTCAAGTAGATTATGATGCTAAAAACACAAATGCCCTGAAGGAAGTAGCTCCCACAGGGCATCTAAAACGCAAAATTATTGCCATACTTTAATCTACTTCGAATATCAAAACCTACATAGCCTTGTTATCCTCCATATGCATGATCAAATCTAACATTCTGTTGGAATATCCCCATTCGTTATCATACCAGCTCAATATTTTCACCGTGGTGCCGATTACTTTTGTGGACTGCCCGTCAACAATTGAAGAATGAGCATTCCCCTGAAAATCAACTGAAACAAGAGGTAAATCGGTATAACCAAGATAACGGTTTGCAGCATCTTTTAAAGCCTGATTAACCTCGGGTACGGTTGTTGCCTGCTCAACCTCCATCACAGCATCGACAAGTGACACATTGGGTGTGGGAACACGAACAGCCAGCCCATCAAACTTACCTTTCAGCTCTGGAATAACAAGTGCAACAGCAGCGGCAGCACCAGTGCTCGTTGGAATCATAGACATTGCGGCTGCCCTTGCGCGGCGCAGATCTGAATGGGGAAAATCAAGCAGTCGCTGATCACCGGTATAGGCATGAACGGTAGTCATAAGACCATGTTTAATACCAAAATTATCAAGAATCACCTTGGCAAAAGGAGCAAGACAATTGGTGGTGCAAGAGGCGTTGGAAACGATATGATGAATGGTTGGGTCATATTCATCCTCATTTACCCCCATAACAAAAGTTTTCACTTCACCTTTAGCAGGAGCAGAAATCACAACTTTTCTGGCACCGGCATTAATATGTTTTTGGGCACTGTCAGCGTCCCGAAACAGTCCTGTACATTCTGCCACATACTCCACACCAGCAGCCGCCCATGGGATATCAGAAGGATCCCGATGCCCCGTCACCTGAATGTGCTTTCCATCGATGGTAATACCATTTTCATCACTTTCAACTTCAGGCTCATAAATACCCATAACCGAATCATACTTCAGAAGATGGGCAAGGGTTGCATTATCAGTCAGATCATTAATTGCAACGATTTCAATATCTGCAAATGCAGAATCTTTAGCCAAAGCACGAAAGACACTTCTTCCAATACGGCCAAAACCATTAATTCCTATTTTTATTGTCATGTGCTGCCTCCAGAGAAATTACAAATCAAAAACACCAAATCAGTGTATGTATTTATTATAACCAAATAAAAAGCGTGATGAACAGAATAAAACGATTCAATCACATTATCTTGTTTCTCTTTGCTCTTTTATATAACTCAAGATACTTCTTGCTGACCTTAGTCCATGTGTAGCGTTCATGGATTAATCCCACCGCTTGCTTCTGCATTTTACGAATAGCAACCGGATCAGTTGCATACAAATCCAATGCTCGTTCAATGGCTTGACGTAAAGCCGATGCGCTCTGTTCGTCATAAGCAAAACCTGTTTCACCATCCACAACCTTTATCAGTCCACCAACGGAATGCACAATGGGAAGGTTCCCAAAGAGCTGGGCCATGAAATCGGTCAGGCCACAGGGTTCGTACTGTGATGGAATCACGAAAAAATCACCAGCAGCATATACCTTATTAGCTAAAATTGTATCAAAACCACGAAGAATACATATACGACCTTTATTTTCTTCTTTCTCAGCCAGACGAGTAAGCCTTTCCTCATCATAATGACTACCGCTTCCCAGAAGCAAAAATTGAAAACCTGAATTTTTGGCGAGGAGTTTCTTGATGGCTCCAACCAATACCCCCACCCCCTTCTGAGTACTGAGACGCCCGATGAATGTAACAAGAGGAAGAGTTGGGTCTGTAGTAAGAACACCTGACTGTTGAATTCCGGGTATATTTCTTTCTTCGCTGAGCTGCTGCAATAGACTGGTTTTACATTCCATCTTCCCTTCAAGGGTTGCATCACTCAGAGGATCAAAGCCTGCCGCAATCTTCGATTTAACATGATCCTTTGCCTCGAATTTCTCCGGGTCTATTCCGTTGGTTACACCTTCCAACACCACATTTCTTTCAAGCAGTGTATGCCCAAGCCATCCCGTGAGGTGATCATCTATGGTTTCCTGCAATTCGCGGGCGTAGTTTTCACTCACAGTATTAAGCACTGCATATGGAGCACTAGCGAGAAATGGATCAAAGCAATCATCAAGCCTGCATTTACGCACAAATGCTGGAGGCAGGCCCGTGCTTGCCTGAGCAAAATCAATATCCGCAATTTCCTGATGATATCCCTGCCCAGCATTATGTATGGTAACCACACAGCCACTATTACGAAAATAATGTCTTAGACCAGCTTGCTCAGATATCATGGCAGGAAGAACAGCCGTATGACCATCGTGACAGTGAATGATATCAGGATGTGCATCAAGAAGAATCATTAAATCGATGGCTGCTTTCTGCAAGAGGATATTCATGGCAAAATAATCAATATGCCCCTCTCCTGTTTTCTGCCAGGAAAAGCTCTTCTCTTCTTCAGCTGTATACGTGTAAACATTCTGTTTTTCGTTAAACCTTTCAGTATCGATGAGATAAATATTGACTCTATCCTGTTTTGCAACCCACACCTGTACTGACTCCAGACGCTCCTCATCCGGATAGTTTAACTCAACTTCAAACTGAAGAGGTTTTTTAGGATACACTGGATCTGTAAGAGGTTTAAATCCCAATTCAAGAGGATTCATAAAGCCATAACAGGGAAGAACCACATGCACGGATCGACCTGTCCAGCGAGCCAAAGTTACAGAAAGCTGAGAGACAACATCTTTCACCCCTCCTGCACCAGCAAGATCTCCGTACTCACGGGTTAACATCCAGATTTCACGGATGGATATCTGTTGTTTTTCCATCATAGTTACTCCGTTGGAAAAGCTATACTCATATGACGCAAAAGATGATCAACAAGTGTGAGACGTACCATGGCTTCACACACAGGGATAATACGGGGAATGGCTGAAATATCATGCCGTCCACCCACCTGAATTGTCACTGCTTCATTTTCAAGATTTACACTCTGCTGTTTTTTTGAGATGGATGGTATGGGTTTTACTGCAACTCGAATAACAATTTCATTGCCGTTTGAAATTCCGGCAAGGATTCCTCCGGCATTGTTTCCATCAAAACCCTCGGGTGTGATTGCGTCATTGTTTTCGGAACCAAGCATATCAGCTACTTTAAATCCAGCACCTATCTCAACACCTTTAACTGCACCAATAGACATCAGACCATGGGCAAGCTCAGCTTCCAGTTTATCAAAAACAGGTTCACCTAATCCGGCAGGACAATCAGCAACAATTTCAACTATTCCGCCCAGAGTATCTCCCTGTTTACGAACCTCGTTGACACGTTCTTCCATTTTTTCAGCAGCCGCAGCATCAGGGCAAAAAAAGCGGTTATCATTAATTACTTCTAAATTTTTTTCTTCGATTTTTATACCACCAAGGGCAACAGTGTAGGCAAGAACGTCAATTCCCGTCTGTTCAAGCACCTGTTTTGCAACAGCTCCTGCTGCAACTCGAGCAGCGGTTTCTCTAGCTGATGCACGTCCACCACCCCGGTGATCACGAAGACCATATTTGGCAAGATAGCTGATGTCTCCATGTCCGGGACGAAAAATATCACGCAAATTATCATAGGATTTTGAATGGGCATCCTTATTATAAATCGCAAGCGATATGGGTGTTCCTGTGGTACGTGGAAGATCTTCTCCGGAAGGAACAAATGTTCCAGATAGTATTTCAAGCTGATCCGGTTCTTTTCGAGGGCTTGACGCCCCACCTTGTCCGGGACGTCTTCTATCCATTTCAGCCTGCAAAGCTGCTGGGTCAAGCACAATCCCTGGAGGACAACCATCGATTACAGCGCCAATGCCCGTCCCATGTGATTCACCCCATGTGGTTACCCGAAAAGCTTTACCAAAAGTATTTCCTGCCATTTTTTCATTCCTTATTCATTGATACATAAATTTGTTCAATTGCGTCAACTGACTCATCGATAGTCATTGTTCCACTATCAATTACATCGTCTGCTGTTTTACTATACAATGGATTACG
>DAOVZA010000310.1 GCA_030635405.1 Desulfocapsa sp. | reverse complement strand
TTTGTTCAGTAACTGTTTCATTAACTGTTGTTTCGTCTGTGTCAGGATTATATCTGGTAAAAGTTGTAGTGACAGTATTATGAGTAGTAACCGTCGTAGTTGTTTTTTCAATACCTGTCTCTGGATCAATGGATATTTCTTCAGTAGAGCTTCCCGAGTCGGAAGAGGAAGCAGAAAGTACTGCATATGCCCTGATGTAATAAGTGGTATCCGGGGTAAGATCTGGAAGGTCACTACGAAATTCGCCATCACCATTACCGTCTGTGGTACAAGCTTCGGTGACAGTGCTTACTTTGAAAGGGTTGAAGTCAACACCATCTATTTCGGTATCAGTGTCATCAGTCGTAAGAGTTTCATCACTAAACTCTTTGAGTCCTGGAGCTGGAGTAATGCCATAGCAAACACCACGCTGGGTGACAACGGTTGCGGGCGTCTTTGTATGCTGCTTTACATAACCACCACTTGCCGCGCTATTTCGAGTTATCATGGTAGGAGCAGTTGTGGAGATATATTTGCCTTCACGTGTATATATTCCTCCTTCCTGACGAATACTGGCCTGCTGTTCAGCACTGTAACTAGCTAATGCAAAATCAGTATCTTTTCCGTTATCAGTTGATCCGGCAAGGAGAATGGTGCCATCATCAAGAATATATATTCCCCTGGCAACGTCATTGTAGCTGGAAAAGTCCGTCAGTGTATAGGTTTGTTCAGGCTCAATACTCTCGCGTACTTCAAGTTCATTCAGGACAATGACCGTTTCTTCCTCTTCTTCCTCTTCTTCTATCAGTGCTACTGTTTCAGGTTGAAGTGAGGATCCTGCAGCACTAAAATGGAGAAGGATGAAATCTGTGTCCTGATCTCTGCCACCTGAACCTGCAAGGTAGATACTTCCATCCGGTGCAACTGCAAGTCCGTAGGCCACGGTATCAACACCAAGGTCTGTTTGGACAGTACCGTCTTTATTAAATTGTGGATCAGCTTTTCCGTTTACAGTGAATTTTGAGAGAAGGATAGAACGGTAGCTTTCGCCTATTGTTGCTCCTGCACCAAGGATGGTGCCATCATCAAGGATTTCAAGATCATAAAAAAGAGAATCTTCTTCTGTTGATCCTGAAACAGCTAGACCTTTATTGCCGAAGCTTTGATCAATGGCACCAGTTTCCAGAAAAGAAAAAAGTGTTGCCTGCTTAATGTCTTCTGTACCACTGAAGCCTGCAAGAAGAATGCGGCCATCGGCTTGTAATGCAGCACTTAATGCCGCCGAGTTTTTCGCATCGATACTGTCAACAAGTCCTTTGTTGCCATAGGTTTCATCGAGTGAGCCATCGCTGTTGAGACGAGCAAGAAAGAGTTGGGTGGATTCCTGATCTTCACTGCTTCCTGCAAGAATAATTTTACCATCTTTCTGGAGCAGTACTGATTGAGCTCTATCGTCACTGTTCGGGAGTGCAATTACGACTTGACCATCCTGATCAAAATTCATGTCCGGCAATCCATCGCTCTGGAGTCTGATAATTGTAACATCCAGATCATTGCCATTATCAGTTGTGCCAGCAACAAGGATATTTCCGTCGTCCTGAACAATCAATGCAAGGCCAGAGTCATTTCCGGAACCAACGGCAACTGTAACCTGACCGTCATGGTTGAAATCTTTGTCGAGACTTCCATCGCTGAGATAACGTGCAATGGCAATGTCTGTGTCTGAACCGTTTTCACTCTGGCCTGCTACTAAAATTTTTCCATCGGTTTGCATTGTTATAGCAAAGGCTTTGTCGTCATAGATGGAGAATTCCGTGGTAAGTTGACCATTTGTTCCAAAATCAGGATCAAGGCTTTCTCCGGCTCCACAAGTGAGTGGTACAATTATTCCAACAAGGAGAAGAGATAGTTTTAGAAAGAATTTCATGAGATTATATCCTGAAGAGGAGTCTTCAACGTACGCTCAATGGAGTGACATTTGTCCGTATTTTATAAGTATATCAAATAATAATTGTCTTTTCAAGTAGGTCTGGAAGGAGAAATTTTGAGTTATCTGTGTGGTCCGCCATGAATGCTAGATCATTTGATTCATTTCGAATATTGGTAATAAGATGGAAAGCACTACAAAACCAACGGCTGCACCCATGGCAGAAATCATAATGGGTTCAATGAGGGCAGTCATGCCCATGATAGCACTTTCAACTTCGCGTTCGTAGGCACTTGCAACTTTGTCGAGCATGGCTTCGAGTTGGCCGCTTTGCTCGCCGACTCCGATCATCTGTAGAAAAAGAGGAGGGAACCAGATAGATGATTGAAGAGCACTGCTCATGCTCTTTCCTTTTTTAATTTTTTCGATGGCCTCATCAATGACTTCTCCCACAAGACGATTATTCACCAGTGAGCTTACGATCTGCATTGATGTGATAAGAGGAACGCCACTGTTAAGCAGACTGCCAAGGGTGGATGCAAATCGTGCCAGAATGATTTTTCGATTAACTGAACCGATGATTGGGAATGTGAGTTTTATTTTGTCCCAAACTCTGCGGCCGAATTCTCGGGCAAGAAAAAGACGGATCATGACAAATAACCCACCGGCCAAAAGTACTCCCACCCACCAGTAGTAACGAAGAAGATCACTAGTTGTAATAAGAATACGGGTTGGAAGGGGAAGGGCTCGCTCCATATCCACAAACACCTGAGTAATATTGGGAACAATATAGCTGATGAGGAAAAGGAGAATGCCAGTGCCGATAACAGCCATAAATATGGGATAAACTAGAGCTGCTTTAAACTTTGCATGCAGGGCTTTCTGATTTTCACCAAAGTCAGCAAGTCTTTCGAGAACAACATCCAGGGATCCGGAAGCTTCACCGGAACGAACCATGTTTATATAGATATTAGAAAAGAGTTTTGGGTGTTGCGATAGGGCGCTTGTCAGGGTGGAGCCTTCATTAACAGAATCTCGGATACTGGCTAGGACACGTTTTAATGCAGGGTTTGCGCTTTGGTCGATAAGAGAGGCCAGCGCATTGATAAGGGGGATGCCTGCACCAAGAAGAGTTGCAAGCTGTCTGGTGATGACATGGATTTCATCGGATTTGATTCGTTCAAAGAGAGTTCCTCCGAAGAGCTCTCCTTTGTTGTTTTTTCTTTTACTCAGGCTCTCTTGGATGGTAACAGGGTATTTTCCGGAACTTCTCAGTTTGGCACGTGCTTTATCTTCGCTGTCAGCGTCAATCACTCCTTTGCAGGATTTTCCATTCTTGTTAAGGGCTTTGTATTCGTATACCGGCATTCGTCTGGGTTTGTCGAATAGTTTATAATAGCTCCTAAATCCAACAAAGGAATAGAGCGTATTGGCGCTTAGTTACATCCTGTCGTTGGGTGCATTTTCTGATGGATATTTCTAAAACGTGTATTTAAAAAAATCTGAAATGGAAAAAAACTTGTTCATCACCCTTGTATGATAGTAATGTACTGTAAATATGATCAATAAGGAACCTGAAAGAAGAATTTATTAAACTCCATGGTTCCCTTTTAACAGGGCATCGATGTATACGAATAATCTCGGACTCACAGAAAAACCCTTCTCCATTGCTCCAGATC